>URUQ01000004.1 GCA_900551145.1 uncultured Eubacteriales bacterium | reverse complement strand
CGGCAGCGTCAGATGTGTATAAGAGACAGCAAGTACATTTTCGTAACGGGAGGAGTCGTATCGGGACTCGGAAAAGGCATAGTGGCGGCGTCGCTCGGCAGACTTTTGAAGTCGGCGGGATATAGAGTGTACGTCGAAAAGTTCGACCCGTATATGAACATCGACCCCGGAACACTCAACCCCACCCAACACGGTGAAGTTTTCGTCACGAAAGACGGCGCAGAGACCGACCTCGACCTCGGGCACTACGAGAGATTTATCGGAGAGAATTTGTCCAAGAGTTCCTCCCTTACGAGTGGAAAACTTTTCCAATCCGTGCTCAACAAGGAGCGCAACGGAGAGTATCAAGGCAAAACCGTGCAAATCATACCTCACGTAACCAACGAGATAAAAGACCACATTTTGCAGACGGCAAAAGAGTCGGGCGCGGATATCCTCATCACGGAAATCGGCGGAACGGTGGGTGATATCGAAAGCCAACCTTACCTCGAAGCGTTGCGCCAATTCAGCCTCGACGTCGGCAGAGAAAATTGCGCTTTTATCCACGTGTGCTTGCTTCTTTATATGTCTTGCTCGGACGAATTCAAGTCCAAACCCGTGCAACACTCCGTGCGTGAACTTCAACGTTTCGGCATATTCCCTGACGTCGTCGTAACTCGATCCGACAAAAAACCGCCCGAGGAAATCATCAAGAAAATATCCCTCTTCTGCTCTATCGACGAGAATGCGGTCGTGCCGAGCACTACGGTCAAGTGCTTGTACGACGCACCTATTATGTTGCACAAAAACGGACTTTATACTGCCGTAAGCAAGGCTTTAAGTCTCGATAATAAATGTAACCTCACGGAATGGAAGAAAAAAGTCGCCACAATGAAGATCACTTCCGACAAGGTGAAAATCGCAATCGTAGGCAAATACGTGTCTTTGCGCGACTCGTACATTTCGCTCGTGGAAGCAATCAAACACGCGGGCGGAGCAAACCTCGTCGGCATAGACCTAAAATGGATTGACAGCGAGACGATAACGGACAAGAGTGTTGCCAAGACACTCAAAGACGTGGACGGCATTATTATCCCCGGAGGCTTTGGAACGCGCGGTGTCGAGGGCATGATAACGACGTGCAAATACGCGCGTGAGCATAAGATTCCATATCTCGGAATTTGCCTCGGCATGCAAGTCACCGTCATCGAATACGCACGGCATATGCTCGGCATAGCGGACGCCACGAGCGGTGAATTTTCCGAGAGCGGAAACCACGTTATCGACATACTCCCCGACAAGAAGGGCAAGAAGATCGGAGGAACGATGCGCCTGGGCGCATATCCTTGCACACTCAAAGACGGCACGGTAATTCACGAGGCGTACGGCAAGGACGAAATAGAGGAAAGACATCGCCATAGATACGAGTTCAACAGCGACTATCTCAAAGCGTTCGAGGACGGCGGTCTCGTGATAAGCGGAAAGTCCCCCGACGGTCACATAGTGGAAACGGTTGAGGTAAGCAACCACCCCTTCTTCGTAGGCGTACAGTTCCACCCCGAGTTTACATCTCGTCCCGACGCACCGAGCCCCATATTCTCCGCTTTTATCAAAGCCGCAAAAGAAACAAGAGACACGAAACGTTAAACGTTTTTACACCTCTATGCAACGTGAAAAATGACACGATTTTTATCTACAAATCGCAAAAAGAGCGTTATTTACGCTCTTTTTTCATTGCCTTCATCGGTTTGTTGTTTCTCAAAATCGGCTATTTCCGTATTTTATAATTTTACCTATATGAAAATACAAAATATGTATCGCAATCCGCTTTGCTTTGAGCGGATTTTTGGATATAATCTTTATATAAAGTCGAATAACCCTTTTCAGGAGCACATATGAAAAATCAAACCATTCTCGTTATGGACTTCGGCGGCCAATACAAAGAACTCATTGCGCGCACGGTGCGCCGTATGCACGTGTATTCCGTGGTAGAGCCCGCAAGCACGCCCATCGAAAAGATCAAGGAAATAGACCCTATCGGTATCATTTTCACGGGCGGACCTAACAGCGTATATCTCGACGACTCCCCCAAATGCGATAACGCGCTTTTCGACCTCGGCATCCCCGTGCTCGGAATATGCTACGGTATGCAATATATCGCGCACTCCTTCGGCGGAAAGGTGGAAGCGGGCAAAGTCAGAGAATACGGACCGACCAATGTTCATATCGGCACGTCCGCAATATTCAACGGGCTCGACAAAGACGAAATCATGCTTATGAGCCACACGGATTACGTATCGCGCGTGCCCGACGGTTTCGTCACCACCGCAACGACAGACGATTGTCCTTGCGTTGCAATCGAGAATAGCGCAAGGCGCATCTACGGCGTGCAATTCCACCCCGAAGTGGAACGCTCTATCCACGGTGAAAAAGTGCTTGAAAACTTCGTAATCAACGTGTGCAAAGCCACCCGCGACTACTCCTTGGACGATTATATCGACACTCAAATCAAGCTTATCCGCGAAAAAGTCGGAGACAAAAAAGTGCTTCTTGGATTATCGGGCGGTGTGGATAGTTCCGTTGTTGCCGCACTCATAAGCAAGGCAATCCCCGATCAACTCCTTTGCGTGTACGTCGATCACGGCTTTATGCGCAAGGACGAAACCAAGCAAATCAAAGAAGCCTTTGCGCCTCTTCCGCTCAAATTGCAAGTGGTGGACGCAAGCCAAAACTTCCTCTCAAAAATCGCGGGCGTAACCGACCCCGAACGCAAGAGAAAAATCATCGGTGAAGAATTTGTAAAGACGTTTGCAGAGGTTGCCAATTCTCAAAAAGGCTACGACTTTCTTGCGCAAGGCACCATTTATCCCGACGTCATCGAATCGGGCGCAAACAATTCGGCAAACATCAAGAGCCACCACAACGTGGGCGGACTTCCCAAAGATTTGCCCTTCACGGGACTCGTAGAGCCTCTTCGCGGGCTCTTCAAAGACGAGGTGCGCGTAATCGGCAAAAAACTCGGACTTCCCGACTATCTCGTCAACCGTCAACCCTTCCCCGGCCCCGGTCTTGCAATCCGCACCATCGGTGAAATCAACGAGGAAAAACTGGATATGCTTCGCGATGCCGATGCGATTATGCGTGAGGAAATCGCAAAAGCGGGAGTCAAAGCAGACCAATACTTTGCCGTCATCACCGACACCAAATCCGTCGGCGTAATCGGCGACTACCGCAACTACGGCTATGTAATCGTGCTCCGTGCGGTAACCACGTCCGACTTTATGACGGCGGAATACACCCGCGTCCCCTACGACGTGCTGGGCAAAATTTCCTCTCGTATCGTCAACGAAGTGAAAGGTGTAAGTCGTGTGTGTTATGATATTACAGGGAAGCCCCCGGCGACCATTGAATGGGAATAATACGGCATCATTGAGCGAATAGCATTGTCAAAGCCCCTTGCCCTCCAACTCATTTACGTTTAGTAAATTAGGGTTGTCGGTCAAGGGGCTTTTCCTCGCTCTTCATCTCAATGATGCCGTATTATTATATAAATTTTATTTTGTAACAATTTTAGGTTGCCTCACGGGCGGCTCTTCCTTGTTCTTCATCTAAATATTGCGTTTTTTAGAAGTTGTGTTAGGTTTGCGCCCCTCGAGGTGTTTTCTCGTTATGTATCGATTTATCGCGTTTTTTAAGAGTTATATTTTTATAAAAAGGCGGTTTTTTATCGTTAATTATATTTCCGACTTTACAAAACTATCGTGCTTGTTATAAAATCAAATCAATAAAACGCAATGTGGAACATTCCACAACTCGCACGAAGTGCGAATATCACTTTTGGCAAAGCCAAAAATATCACTTGTGCATAGCACAAATATCACTGCACCAACGGTGCAATATCACTTGCGCCAAAGGCGCAGCAAGGAACGTTATGAATAATATCTCGGTGAAAATCAAAAAACTCAATCCCGACGCAATCGTCCCCAAGTACGGCACGCCGTATGCGGCGGGGGCGGACTTGTATGCGTGTGAAGGCAAAGACGTCGTAGTCGAACCGCACAAAACCGTCTTTATCCACACCGGCATTGCCGTTGCCATACCCGAAGGTATGGTGGGATTGGTATATGCGCGAAGCGGACTTGCAAGCAAACGCTCGCTTGCACCGGCCAACAAAGTGGGTGTCATCGACAGCGATTATAGAGGTGAGATTATCGTATCTCTTCACAATCACAGCGAAGTGGAGCAATTGATATCCGACAAAGAGCGCATTGCCCAACTCGTAATCGCACCCTACTACACCGCCGATTTCGTCGAGGATGAACTTGACGACACTGCCCGTGGCACAAACGGTTTCGGCAGTACGGGAAAACTGTAAAAATCAATCTCAAAAAGCAAAAACAACTCGGCATTTCCGAGTTGTTTTCATATCGTTTATATCGTTTTATTTAACTTTTTTACTCGTTTTCTTTTAGGAAAACAACGGTGCGCTTCATAACCTCTTTGGAGATTTTGAGGAATTGAGCGACGGGGAATGCGTGCACTGCCCATTTGCCCTCACCGTGATAATGCTCGAATTTGACGTTCAAATTGCGCAACTTGTCCACGAGGTCGAACGTAAGAACGGCGAGTTTGTCGTTTTCACCCGATATCGCAAACGTCGGCGGAAAATCTTTGGTCACCCAATATATGGGAGAGATTTCCTTTCTCAACTCCTCGTCGCACTCCTCGACGGGTATGCCTCCGCAGTAGGATTGCGTGTAAATGCCTATATTCTTAAAGCCCGTATGCACGGCTTTTTCCATATCGTACACACCGCAGTTGAGCATAAGCGCGGATATCTTTTGATCCTTGGCCCTCTCGTCGAGGTTGAATTTTTCTGCATATTCGGGATTGGTGGAAATCGCGCCCGCCATAGAGCTTAAATGCGCCCCCGCGGACTCACCGCCCACGAATATGCTATCCATATCGATATTGTATTCTTCGGCGTGTTCTTTGAGCCACGCAAACGCCTTGTAGACGTTTTCTATCATCTGCGGGTGCTTATAAAACGGTGCTTCGCCATAATACAAACTTGCCACGAAATATCCCGTCTTTTCACACAAAACGGTGGTGTAAGCCTCTCTCGTCTCTGGAAGTCCGCCTATCCACCCGCCACCGTGGATATACACGAAGACTTTGGCTTTTTTACTGCGGTCTCTGTCCTTTCTCTCGTAAAAATCGAGGTACAATCTCTTGTCGCCCTCGGCGTATCTTACGAATCTCGTCGCTTTGATTTTGTGCGACCTACGAAAACTGAAAACGGTGCACCAACCCAAAAACTCGTTCTTTGCATGACCGCCCGCAACGTACAAATACTTTGCGTCGTACGCCGCTTTCTTGGCTTGCTTTTTTGCGTATTTTTTTGCCTTGGCGGAAAACTCCTTCAAGTCCTCTTTGACGAGAACGATTTTTGCCTCGCGCTCTTCTCTTCTTATTTGCCTGTCGAGTTGTTCTCTTTTCTTTTCGAGTTCGTCCTTTTTGAGATCGAAAAGAGACCTTTTGCCAAAATCGTCAAGCACCGTATTATTAGATGTAAATATGTGTCTTTTCATACTCGTCTAATCTTTCATTTTTTATGTATTTTACTATAAAAAAGGTTTATCTGTGCGTTTTGTGCCGATAAACCTTACGTTTTGTCATTTTCTTTGTTAAAGTTTTTCTGCAAACGAGCCGTCTTTGGTGTCTTTTACGGCGTATCCGAGAGCGGTGATTTGCGCTCTCAATTCGTCCGCTTTTGCCCAGGCTTTGTTTTGTTTCGCAATACGTCTTTGCTCCACGAGGTCAAGCACTTCCTTTGGAATATCGCTTTCCTTTTGCGCTTGTTTTGCCTCGTAGTACGCAACGAAGTCTTGCGGTTTTTCTTTGAAAAGTCCGAGCAAAGAATACGTCTTTACCACTTGATTTGCGTCCGCTACGGCGTCGCTGTCGCCCGCTTTGAGTTTTGACTTTATGCCCTTGAAAATGCCGAACAAGTCCGCAAGAGCCTTTGCCGTGTTGAAGTCGTCGTCCATTGCGCGGTTGAACCCGTCGTCAATCCACTTGCTTTCTTTGTCGCTCGTAAGACCGCTCTTTTGAACGTCGTCAAGCACTTTGTAAAAGCCGTAAACGTGTTTGTCCGCCTCGGGAAACAAGTCGTCGGTGATATTGATATCGCCTCTGTAATTGGTTTGCAAAAGCGCATACTTGATGGTGTCGGGCTTGTACTCTTTGAGTAAATCCGCAAGCAACAGGCTGTTGCCCAGCGACTTACTCATCTTTTGTCCGTTGACCTTGATAAGTCCGTTGTGTATCCAGTATTTTGCAAACTGCTTGCCCGTAAGCGATTCGGTCTGCGCAATCTCGTTTTCGTGGTGCGGGAAAATTAAATCTCTTCCGCCGCCGTGAACGTCTATTTGTTCACCTAAAGCCGCCATATTCATGGCCGAGCACTCGATGTGCCAACCGGGTCTACCCTTGCCCCACGGAGAATCCCAATAAATCTCACCTTCTTTGGCGGATTTCCAAAGCGCGAAGTCAAGCGGATTGCGCTTGTTTTCCTCGTTTTCTATACGCACGCTTTCATAGGCGTCTTCGAGCCTTCTTCCGCTCAATTTGCCGTAGCCGGGGAAACTCTCGACGGAGAAATACACGTCGCCTCTTTCCGTTGCGTAGGCGTGTCCTTTTTCAATGAGTTTGGACACGAAGTTTATGATATTGCCGATATTGTCCGTGGCTTTGAGCCATATTGTGGGATCGTCCACCTCGAACTCGCGCATAAGCTCGTCTATGCGTGCAATCATCGTTTGCGCGTATTCGAGCGCGGGGATACCCGTCTCGTTAGATTTTGCGATAATCTTGTCGTCAACGTCCGTGTAGTTGCGGGCATAGTTGACATTGTAGCCGATTTTCTCGAAATACTTGCGGATGATATCGTAAATCAACGCTTGATAGGCGTGACCGATATGGGCGTCGCCAGACACCGTGATACCGCACGCATACATATTGACTTGTCCGTCGTGAAGAGGAACGAAGTCTTCTTTTTTTCTTGTGAGAGTGTTGTAAATTTTCATAGTTTTCTATTGCGGATTTTTATTGCTGTTTGTCCTCATCGGCGTGTTGCTTTTGTAAATACTCTGTCTCGAACTCTTCCACTTCCGCGGGACAGAGATTGTCCTCGTCAAGCGTTATGGAATATCTGCACGAGTGTACGTCAAGAGCCTTTTCTAGACCGTATATTCTCTTATTTAGGCGTTTAAACTCTTCCATAATGGGGTCAGGCAACAAGATTTGGTCCATATCCGCAACGCGCTTTCCGCACTGCTTGACCACTCTGCCGGGGACGCCCACGACGGTTGAATGAGGCGGAACGTCTTTGAGCACCACGCTTCCCGCGCCTATCTTACTATATGCCCCCACGCGCACTGGTCCGAGAACTTTTGCGCCCGCCGACACCATTACGCCCTCTTCGAGCGTGGGGTGACGTTTGCCCGTGTCTTTGCCCGTACCGCCGAGCGTTACTCCCTGATAAAGCACGCAATCGTCTCCGATTTCCGTCGTCTCACCGATTACTAGCCCTACGCCGTGGTCTATAAATATGCCCGAGCCGATGGTCGCGGCGGGATGAATGTCTATGCCCGTCTTGACTTTTGCCTTGTACGATATGTAAAGAGCAAGGTCTTTTAGACCTTTTTGCCAGCACCAATGAGCGCGACGGTACGCACAAAGAGCCTTATACCCCGTGTAAGTACGCTTTACCACCCACGCGCTCGTTGCGGCGGGGTCGTTTTGCAAAATCTTTTGCAAATCGCGCTTTTTGGCTTGCCTGATTTTCATAAAACCTCGTTATTCCGCTTTGTTATTGTCGGATTTGGTATCGACTGCCGTGTTATCGTCGGCTTTGGCGTCGGTTTCCTCTCCCGCTCTGTTGATTTTGGAAGAGAACAAACCGTCATTGTCGCTCGTCTCGCCGAAAAGTGCGTCTATTTCGTCCTCGTAAATGGTCTCCTTCTCGTACAAAGCCTTGACCATTGCGTCCATAACCGAACGATTTTCTTTCAAGATATTGAGAGCGACTTGATATTGTGCGTCGATGATGGACTTGACTTCCTCGTCTATCTTTGCCGCGACTTCCTCGCTGTAATTGAGGTGCGCCTGATAATCTCTGCCGAGGAACACTTCTTCGCTCGAACCGAGGTACATATTGCCGATAGAATCGGACATACCCCACTCGGTGACCATCTTTCTTGCAAGTTGCGAGGCGCGTTGAATATCGTTGCTTGCGCCCGTAGAGACGTCATGAATAACGAGTTCTTCCGCCGCCCTGCCGCCAAGCATCATTGCGATGTTGTCGAGAAGTTTGCCCTTGGTCATATGGTTGTCGTCGTTTTCGGGCAACGTGATGGTGTAGCCTGCCGCCATACCGCGCGGAATAATGCTGACTTCGTGCACGTTGTCGCAATGCTTCATAAGTTTTGCGACGATTGCGTGTCCGCTCTCGTGATACGCAGTGATACGCTTGTCGGACTCGGTTACGAGACGAGATTTCTTTGCAGGGCCCGCCATAACCTTATTGACGGCCTCGCTGATGTCCTTCATAGTTATAATCTTTCTATCGTCTCTTGCCGCCAAAATCGCGGACTCGTTGAGGATATTTTCGATATCCGCGCCCGTGAAGCCCGCCGTAAGTCTTGCAAGGGACTTGAAGTTGATGTCCGCAGCAAGCGGTTTGTTGCGTGCGTGTACCTTAAATATTTCCTCTCTGCCCTTGACGTCGGGGACGTTGACGTAGATTTGTCTGTCGAATCTGCCCGGACGCATAAGTGCCGGGTCTAGAATATCGGCACGGTTGGTTGCCGCCATAACGATAATGGAAGAACTTGCCTCGAAGCCGTCCATTTGCACGAGCAATTGGTTGAGCGTTTGCTCTCTCTCGTCGTTGCCGCCGCCGAGACCCGCGCCTCTTTGACGACCGACCGCATCGATTTCGTCGATGAAGATGATGCAAGGCATATTCTTTTGCGCTTGCTCGAACAAGTCTCTGACGCGCGACGCGCCGACGCCTACGAACATCTCCACGAAGTCCGAACCGCTTATTGAGAAGAAGGGCACGTTTGCCTCGCCCGCAACTGCCTTTGCAAACAAGGTTTTACCCGTTCCCGGAGGGCCTACGAGAAGCACGCCACGCGGAATACGCGCACCGATATCCGTGTATTTTTTGGGATGTTTGAGGAAATCCACGATCTCTTGAAGCTCTTGCTTTTCCTCTTCCGCACCCGCAACGTCGTTGAAGCGCACTTTGATGTCGCGCACTTGGTTGGCTTTGGTTTTGCCGAAGTTCATTGCTTGCGAATTTGCACCCGCGCTCTTACGAAGTACGATCATAAACACGACGAACAACGCCGCGTAAAGAATGAGGGGAACTACGATACTGGAAATGAGCGAACCGCTGGACGGATCGTCGAAAGTGACGGTTACGCCGTCAAGCAAACCCGTGCCGTCTGCTTTAATAGCATCGAGGTCTTCCTTGAATTGCGTTCTCGAACTTATGTTGACAAAGTACGCATAGCCCTTTTCACCGACTTTCTTGATCTTGGCGGAATAGTTGCCTTCGATGTAGATTGCCTCGACTTGTTTGTTTGCAAGCATACTTTCAAGACTGTTTTCCGTGCCGTAGAAAGTGATTTCGGTAGGCTTGGTCAACTCGTATGCGATGACGAACGCGATAATGACAAGCACTATCACGCCGACGATAATTAACGTGCGTCTGGTTGATGTTTTCATCGTTCCTCCTTGGGATGAACCACGTATATAACGATGTATGTTTATCGTTGATATATATATGTTCTACATATTATAAAAATTAAATACGAAAAAGTCAACGCAACTTTCGACTTTTTCGCCGATATTACGTTGCCCTTTTTTCGTATTATGTGAAAACAATACGTTAAAACCATTAAACTTGCATTAAAACAAATCCCGGTATTCTTATCGATTTTCTTTCTAAAAAGCGTGTTTTATTCTCTTGGTTTTGCACAAATCAAGTGTTTATAGCATAATTTTATTGACATAAAACATTTATATTGCAAAAACACGGAGTGTAAAAACCAAATCGGCACAATTTGTGAAAATAAAAATATTTTTGTGAAAAACGGTTGAATTTTTAACTATTTTTTCTTTGATTTTCACCCATTTTTCGTCACATATCGACACACGATGTAAAATATGCACACATTTGGACACTTTTGTCTATTATTTTTGTTTTTGTCGGCGAAAATGGTAAAAAAGAGCCTAAATAGCGGGTTAGATGTCACAATTAAGGTTATTTTAAGAGTAAATAATATAAATAATTAAGATTGACATAATACAATTTGTCGAGTAAAATACAATAACTAAATTACCCTCACGCTCACTACACGCACGATTACACACATACGCACAATAAAACACGGGGAGTTATGGAAAGAATTTATACAACCGAGCCAGCCTTGCAAATCGAAAATCTATCAAAACAATATCCGTCGGCAAAGAACTTTGCTCTCGACGATTTTTCTATGTCTTGTTATCCGGGAGAAATAGTCGGACTTCTCGGCCACAACGGAGCGGGCAAGTCCACCACGCTAAAATGCGTTACGGGCATACTTCCCTATTCCAAAGGCTCTATAATCGTCAACGGCTACGATATCTCCAAAGACCCCGTCAAGGCAAAAAGCACTTTCGGCTTCGTGAGCGACAAGCACGACGTTTTTGTCAAACTTACCGGACTTCAATATATCGACTTTATGGCAAACGCGTACGGCGTGAGCGTGGAAGACAGAAAAAGACGTCTTGAAAAACTCGACGAGGTATTTTGCCTCGGAAACAGAATTTTCGATACCATCAACGATTACTCTCACGGTATGCGCCAAAAGATTTGTATGATGGGCTCTCTTATCCACAATCCCAAACTTTGGATTTTGGACGAACCTATGATTGGTCTCGACCCCGTCACCAACGCCAACGTATGCGCGTTTATGAAAGAGTACGCAAGCAAAGGCAACTGCATCCTCTTTTCTTCTCACAACATCAATTCCGTACAAAAACTTTGCGACCGCGCAGTGATTATCCAAAACGGCGTAAAGACGGACGACTTCTATTTTGCGGATTTCAAACTCGAACATCCCGACGTAGACCTCGAAGAATACTTCCTCGCACGCACGACAAAGGAAAACTGATTATGAACAGATTTTCACTGCTCCTAAAAAAGCAGATGCTTGACGCACTGCCGACGCGCTCGCGCAAGAAATCGCTCTCGGATTGGACGGGGACGATAGTTATGCTTGCGCTGGTTGCGGTTATGATAGCCGTGTTCGTGACGGTGTTCTCCCGTTTTGCGTCGACTTATACCGCAATAAAAATCAATCGCGTGCCGGACGTCGCATCGAGACAATACGAGATTATGTCGATAGGATATTTTGTGCTTATCGTGCTTTTTGCCATATTCGGCGTGAGCGCGCTTTGCCATACCCTATTTGAAAACAGCGATATAAACATCCTCATATCAATGCCGTTCTCCTCGGCGGAGATATTCCTCTCAAAACTCGCTTCGGTATACTTCAGGCAAGCGATTTTGTCTCTCGTATGCGTACCTGTGTTTAACTTCACGTTCTTCTGTACGACGGACACGTTGTCGGTGTACGGCGGTATTATGACGTTCGTGGTTGCGCTTGCGCTTCCTATTATTCCGCTTGCGATTGCGTCGATGATAGCGCTTCCTTTCTATTATCTAAAACGCCTCGTAAGCACCAATTATATCCTCACTTTCATAGTTATCACGGCTCTTGCGGCTCTGTTCTGCTGGGGTTATTCATATATTTTCCGCATTGCGCAAGATCTCTTGACGAGCGGGAAAATCACCACGCTTTTCAATGAAAAAGTTATGACGGGGATACTCGTTTTCACAAAATACAACTACCCCGCCAACTTGTTTGCGTCAATTGTGCTCGGAAGAGAGATAGGCAAAAACGTAGGCATTCTGTTTGCAATCATCGCAGTGGCACTTGCGCTTTGTCTGGTCATCGTGCGCGCGATTTTTATCCGCGTTACGCACTCCAATATCAACTTCGGCATACCGCACGCTCAGAGGACTCAAATTCGTTTTGCAAAAAGAAGCCGTTTTGCGTCATTGCTCGCAAAAGAGTTTATGATTGTGACGCGCACGGCGGACTACGCATATATGTATCTTACTACCGCCGCCGTAATGCCCGTTATGGCGTTCTACTCGGCAAAGATGGCTTCGAGCATGGTGGTTGGACTTTTCGGAAACGAAATGAACCTCTCTTTCGAGATATGCACGTTTATCGTGATACTGTACTCGACGCTCACCAATACGTTCTGCTCCACAAACATAAGTCGCGACGGATATATGTCTATGACGCAAAAGACTTTGCCATATTCCCCCGCATCGATACTCGGCTCGAAAATCGTGTTTTGCGCGATAGTGGCGGAAGCAAGCCTCGCAATTGCGTGCATCGTGCTTTGCGCGACGGGTATAGAGAGTGTGGCGGACGGGATAATCACGTTTATCGCCGCATCGGTGTTTGCGTTTGCTCAAATCGTGGGCGCAACCAAAAAGGACTTGACAAATCCGCACTTCTCCCGCGCGGAAGACGGTCAGATACGAGAGTCCAACTCCACCGTATCTTCCGTGCTTGCGATAGGGTTGGGAATGAGTTTTCTTATAGGCTTTGCCCTACTCTTTTCGTCGTTTGCACCGCTTTTCAAGGGCGGTCAACCCGAAGTAAACAAGGGCGCAAGTTACGCAATAGCGATATGCTTGCCAATAGCGATGTTGGGCGCGTCTCTCGGTTACTTCTTTGCAAACCTCAAAAAGGCGTACGCAAATCTGGACACGGAGGACTGATATGAAAAAGATAGTTACCGCACTTATGATAGTATTGCCTCTCGTGTTTCTCATCGCGCTTTTTGCAGTGACCAACGTGGCAAGCGTGACGGCGGATATTTCGGCAAGTTCTATCCGCATAGGCAACAAGGGCGACAACGGCATATTCTCCTTCGACATTGCCAATTACGAGCACCCTATGTACGAAAGCGACCTTGCGGTGGAAGTGTTGCCCTACAAGGCAAAAAACCGCGCCTACACCCTCACCGTCACGGACGCACACACGGGTGAGGCAAGCGATATAGTGAGCCTCAACAGCGACGGTTCGTTCAGCCTTAACGACGTGGGTGTTGCAAAACTCACCTACACGAGCAACGACGGCGGATACTCCGACAGCGTGGTGTTCAACGTAGGTTCGAGCGGTGTTTTGGAATACACGCCTATACTTTCCGACGCACAAGGCAACCTTATATCTCTCGATAAAGGTAGCGACGGGGGATACACCGCAGTCGTTCACACGGGCACGTTTATTCTCGGCGGAGACTACTACCCGCAATCGGCAACCGACGTGCAAATGAAATACGAAAGCGAAAATTCCTCCGCTCTCACCGTCAATGAAGTTACGGGGAGAGTGTACGCATACTTCGATACGGACACGAGCGTGAATATGCACGTCGTCAACGCGTTCGGACAGACGGTGACGAGCCGTATTGACTTCAAAGTGCGCAAAGACGGCGACGCATCCGTAAACGGTGAAATAGCACCCAAAAACTCGGACGGTGCAGTGCCTACTATCGTTGCACCGCTCCACACCGCAAAATTCACTCTTTACGTCGATTACGACGGTGTGACGGACGGAAACATATCCATAACCGGCATACGAGGCGCAACTTACGCGGTGCGCAAACTCGACGAGGTAAACGACCACGCATACGCCGTTGACGTAACTCTCGCAACTCCCGTAACGTCCCCGACGTCAAACATCAGATGTTCGATAAAAGTCGGCGAAAATACGGCGAGCGTGCGCCACTTTAAACTGGCGTTTGCGGACTCGGACTTCTCCGTCAACTCCTTCGGCAACCCCGACGGAAAAGGCGAACTCGTCGTTCTCGACGGTACAAACACCAAATTTACGGTGTCCGTTGAGCCGTATACGACGTTGCGATACGAGTGGTCAATCGACGACGAGAACATTGCGAGAATATCCGCTCAAAACAACGAATACTGCTATATTCAAGCGGTGGGTGACGGTAAAACGACGTTGAGAATAGAATGGAAACGTGTGGAAAACGGCGCGGTTACGGCAAGCGGAACTCTCCAAAGAGAACTCGTAACGACAAAAGCCTACACCTCGCTTATGTTCAACGAATCCGTGACCAAATACGGACTCGGCTCGCTTGCAATCGCAAATCAATGCTACGACGGAAACGCCACGACAAAGACGGATTATATCACCACCCTCTTCAACAACGTGATAGGTGGCGATAGTGCGCAAGCGGAAGTGACGGATTTTGAAAACATAGTTTTCACGTCAAGCAACGAATCTGTGGCGAGCATACAAACGGTTGACGGCAAAGTGCATTTTGTCATAAAAGACACGGGTGACGTGACGATAACCGCAAGCTGGAAATACGGTGAAAGATTCAACGTCTCCCCCGCTTCCATAACCTTTAAGGCGGTGGACGGCGTATACGTGTCGAGTTACGACGAATTGGTGCTTGCGGGCAAGCAAAACAAGCAAATCGTGCTTGAAAACGATATATACCTCGGAGAAAAACTGTTTGACGACAACGGCAAAGCCAAGTACAATGACGCGACTATGAGCGCAAAACTGCGCGAATACACCAAGGAAAGTTATTCCACTGCGGATTGCAGATATTACGAAAATATAGGCAAAGGCAGACAAACGGTGCGCTATTGTTACGAGTTTGCAAACAACGTATACGGCAACGGATACGCGCTCAATACCGAGTATATAACCAACGTCGTGGACAGCACGGGAGTGTTGCACGACTACGCAGTATTCAAAGGTCCGCTCGATTTCGTCGCGGCGTATATGAACGGTACGAAAATTGCCTCCGTCAAAGGACAAGACAATATATCCTTCCTTGTGAGAAAGGACGGAATCGTGCTTGACAACGTCGTTTTGACGGGTTGCGACGACGAGTCTCTTTACGACGGCGATACGATGGAGCTCAATTTACTCAACTATATCGGCACGACGCTTGAAATTATGAGCGACGCGACGATAAAAAATTGCCGTGTGAAGAACGGACGCACTTGCGTGCGCATATTCGGTCGCGACAACGTGACGAGCGAGACTCCCGACGTCGCACAAGAAAAGATAAACGTGACCATTGACGGTTGCAGACTTCAAACGGCAAGAGAATTTATCCTCAAAATCGGCACAAACCGTTTCTTGCAAGGCACTACGGGCAATCTGTCCCCCGCCTTTATGGACTCGACGGGTGCGGAATATAAGCAAAACAACTCCGCTTCCTGCGACGACCTTGTAAACGACGGTTTATTCGTATCCAATTACGTGCTTACGGACGTCGTACTCAAAGACAGCGTGTTGACAAAGAGCGGATTGTTTACAATCGGCATGGAAAGTCACTTTGCAGGGGAATACCTCAACAGCGGTGCGGACCTGTTGAAAGGCAGTCTCGACGGTTGGAAAGGGCTCGCGGCTACGAGTTATCCCGCAATTTTGCATCTCGTGGGCGACGTCGTTTTGGAAGACTGGAAAGACCTCGAACAAGTGGACAGTTCCACTCTTATCGAAACTTCGATCAACAGCGATACGCAACGCTTTGCGTTCCTCTCGCTAAATATAAAAGAGATGTTGCTTGAAGTGCGACGCCAAAAGAGCGAGTGTGAGAACATTATCAAGACCGTCGGCAACAAAAACTACGTGCACGGCGGTATCGCGTTCTACGGCGGCGGAAAGAACTACCATATTCTCGATACGAGCGCTTACACCTTCGAGGCAATGCGCCATTACAACGTCAATATAAGCGTGCTTGCGCAATCCTCCGACGACACGCTGAAAATGCAAGGAGAATCGTTGCCGAATGCGGCCGGCACGGAAGATTTCCGCTTCGTTATGTTTGACGCAACGAGCAACTACTCGCCTAAATAAGATACGAACGCAGAATTGCGATAGTATAAAATAAAAAACCATCTCGTTTCCGACAGGAAAAATATCAAGGGAGAGGGAGAAATTACATTGGGGTGTAATATGAATAAAACACCAAACAAAAGCAAACTGCTTACGTTGACTATTGCGATGATACTTGTCCTCGTAATATCGGCCACTCTTGCCGCGTGCAACGACACGGACGGTCAAGGCGCGATGAAAGTCGTGACGTTTGACTTCAACGACGGCACGGGAAACACGCTTGAAAAGGTGCTCAACATCGACGAGCCTATATCCTATACTCCGCCCGCGCGCGAGGGATACGACTTCAAAGGTTGGGCGTTTGACAAAGAAGGCAACGCTCCCTTTGACGCAAGCAAGGTTGAGGCGTCTTCCGTTACGCTTTACGCACAATGGAAGATAAGGACTTTTGCCGTCTACTTCTTCTTGTACGACGACGAAGAGCCGATAGCCACCGAGACCGTCAATTACGGTGAAAACGCAAATTCTCCGAGCGACGAAACGATTGCTCAACACCTCAAAGAAGGTGATAGTTTCGTCAAATGGGCAGACGGCTTCGTCAATATCAAGAGCGACACTTACGTGTATGCGGAGATTAGCCAAATAGGCTGCACCGTTATCTTCAAGAACGGCGAAACCGTCGTCAAAACCGCAGAGGGGAAATACGGCACGAAAGTGACGCTTCCTTTGAGCAGTGAAATTCCGTCCAAAAACGGCTATTCGTTTGCGGGTTGGTTTGACAAAGACGGCAATCAAGCAACAAGCGAAACGACGTTTAAGGGCAACGCAACCTATTATAGCAAGTGGACATTGAATGCACCGCAAACTCCTACAATCAACGGCAACGATGAAATCGCTTACGGTGAAAACGCAGTCCTCTCCGCCTCGGTGTCAAACAAAATCGAAGGCGTGTCGTATACCTACGAATGGTTTGAAAACGGCGTGAGCATTGCAAACGGAGACCGTGCGACTATCTCAAATCTCGACGTTGGCACGCACGTGATAAGATGCTCTGCATACGCAACCGCCGACGGACAAAAGAGCACGCCTTCGAGCACAAATATCGTCATAACCGTCAAAAAAGCCACTTTAACTGCTAAAATCGCTACAATAAACATCAACTACGGTGATGTTTTGCCTGATTTGGCGATAGAATACACGGGCTTTGTGTATAACGAGAATAAAAGCGCCGTCGACGAAAGCAACGTGCAATTCAATACTCAATACGTGCAATACTCACCCGCAGGTGAATACACGATTGACGCTAACGGCTTTGTATCAAGCAAATACGACGTAGTGTTCGAGCAAAGCAAAATCGTCGTGGGCAAAAAAGACGTGACGGCAAAGGCAGATATCGTCTTTGACAAAAAATACGACGGACAAACTTTGTCTGCGACCTTTACAAACGACGTCTTTAACGGTGTATGCCAAGGACACGTTTTGACGCTCGTCCTCACCACCACGGCAAGTGCAGTCGGTGAGTACGATATTGCAAACGAAACTATTATCGGCAATCTCAAAATCACGGACGAAGACGGCGTGGCTGTGACTAACAATTATAACGTCACGTTTGCCGCAACCGCAACTATATCCCTTGCAACGATAACCGCGCAAGACTATACCGTCCCCGCGAACGAAGACAACACCTTTACTTACGACACGCACATGCATGGCGAGAGTGTGAGAAGCGACGAGTTTTACGTGACGTACTCTCTGTCACAAGACGGTGAATACAACAGCTCGCAAATCCACTTCACCGACGCGGGAAAATACACCGTTTATTACAAGGTGTCTCGCGACAACTATCAAACGGTAAGCGGAAGCTATGTGGTCACGATAAACAAGGCGAAACTCGACGTTACCGTTGAGAACCAAAACACAGTATACGGCGAGGAATTTGTGCTCGACGAAACCTTGTACAGTGTAAGCGGAAACGACTATCATCTATTGTCGTACGCACTCACGTGCGCGTATGAGGTGGGAAACGACGCCGGCACTTACCCCATCGCAATTGCGTTTGACAATGCGCGTAGCAATGCTTCTGGCAACTTCGATATAACCGTAAATAGCGCGGTGCTTACCGTCGAAAAAGCGACTTTGAACGTCACTCTCAACCCCGTATCCGTAGAATATGGCAATACTCTCGACCTCGATATAGCAAAACTTGCAACCGTAAGCGGACTTTATAAAACGGACGACATAGCAAACGTCGTGACGCTCTCAACCGACTATAAAGCGGACAACGCCCACACGGTAGGCGGTGAATATTACGTATACTGCGCGATAAGCGACGAAAACGGCAACTACACCCTCTCCCCTCAAAAGGCGCAGGTCACGGTGACAAAACGCGAACTTTCCGTAAGTATCAACGATATGAGTGTCACGTACGGTGATGCTCTCGGTCAATACACCTACACTATCACGGACGGCTCTGTCGTGGACGGTGACGACGAAAACTCGGTTATCGTATGTCAAAGCGCATACGTATCCGAGCACGGCAATCACACGCCCGTAGGCAACGACGTCACAATCACGGCAACTTGCGGGAACGACAACTACTCTTTGAACGTAACAGAAGGAAAAATCACCGTCGTCAAGAGACCCGTTACCATCAATTTGCGCTTGGAGAGCCAACCGCACTACGGTAGCAGTATATCGGAAGTCCTCGCGGATTATAACGTAAGACCGGTTTGCACTTCGGATATCGGCGCGGCGGATGGTGAATTCGTTGATCTTTATAGCTACTATTCGGATATCGAGCTCGTGCGCAGTAAATACGGCAACGGCACGAACGCAAACGAGACTTACACACAAGGTATGATTGGAAGTTTCGAGCTTCGCGCGAAAGTTGCCGACAAAAACCTACTCAACAACTATGACGTGACGCTCACTTCCGACGAAATCAAAGTCGTTGCGTCGTATTATGTCCTCGAAATAGAAAAGAAATACGCCTACAAAGAGGGTGAATACGCCTCGTTCGACATTGCGGACGCAGTGCAGCAAAACGTGCTTTGTAGCGGTGACAGAATAGAAGGCACGATAAGACTCAAAAAGAACGAAATCGGCACGTACGAATTTGTCAAAAACTCCGACGAAACCGCGTTCAACGACACGTTTGAAACGGTGGGCTTCAAAGTGACCAACGCATACGGAAACGACGTGACGGAATACTATTTGCCGAGTTATTACGATTTCAATATCAAGATTGAGATTGCGCAAATCTCCATTGCGCACAACGTGAACGGCCTTACCAAATTCACGTACGACGGCGATTATCACGGCGTGGAAGTGGAAGTAACGGATAGCGACGTCACCATACAATACAGCACGGACAACGCAACATGGGCGGGAGTCGCACCCGCGTTTAAGAACGTTATCAAAGGAAGCAACCACCAAGTAGTGCCCTACACCGTATATTACAGACTCACAAAAACCGTTGTCGGCGTTGACGAGCCCGTGGTGTTCGAAAGCAGTTATCAAGTGCAAATCGACCCGAGAACCGCTTACGTAACAGCGCACGATCAATCCGCGACGTACGGCGAAGAACTCGTTCTCGACCAAACGAAATACGAACAAGAAGGGATAATAGTCAGTGAAACCGTCAACGACTTGCAATATTTGAAAGTCGAGATTACAACCGACAACTACACTGTCGGCAAAGACGTCGGAGATTATAACCTCCGCATAAGCGCATACGTATGCACCGCAGGCAATGAGCAAGAGACAAGCCCCAACTATATTATCCACACGACGGACGCAACGTTGAAGATTGTGGCAAAATCTCTGACGCTTGCTCCCGTAAGCAACTACAGTGTGGTTTACGGTGAAAGCGCAGGCGCATTTGACGGCTACAAAATCCTCGACAACGACAACAACGAGCACGAAGACGTAAGACAATACGTCACGCTTATTCCTCAATACAAAGTCGGTGACGGCGTGGGCAAATACGCAATAAAAGCGACTTGTTCAAACAAAAACTACACTGTCGATTCTACGCCTCTCGAACTTACCGTCGTCAAGAGAGATATCCTCGTCAAGACGAAAGACGCAAGCTTCGTCTACGGACAAGCGGTGTCGTTTGAGTATGAAATCGCAGAAGGTTCGTTGTACGGCAGTGACAATCTCAACGTGACGTACGACACGTACGATAAGACTATAAAAACGGTCGGAAAATACGACGTCATGCCTCTTCTCGACGAAGGAGACGGAATCAATGCAAATTACGGCATTTTGACGCAAAAGGGTGTTGTAACCATTGAAAAAGCCACTTTAACTGTCGCTTTGAGCAAAACGCAAACTATTACCTACGGCGACGATATGCCGAGTTACGACTTTATTTACACGGGCTTTGCATACGATGAAACTGCGGCTCTTGTCGGACATTCGGCCTCGTATACGTGCGATTATAGCAATGCAAAACATGCGGGTACTTTTGACGTAATAGCAAGCGGAAGCGTTTTGGCAAACTACGACGTTGTATACGTCCCCTCTCAACTTATCGTCAAGAAAGCAAAACTCGTTTTGACGGCGGTCGCACACGACGCCATCACTTACGGCGACGACGTTCCGACGGACTTTGCGTACGAAGCGGACGGTTTCGTAAACGGTGACGACAAGAGTTTACTCGACGGCAAAGTGAACTTCTCCACCCTCTACGTAAAAGGTGCGGACGCAAGCGATACCAAATACACGTTCAACGTTGTGTGTGCGGATCTTGAAAACTACGTCATAAACATCGGCAGCGCGCAATCTCTCGTCGTAAACAAGGCAAACTACACCAAAGAACAAGTGAACGAGGCTCTTGCAAAAATCAATCTCTCCGGTACGTACGAATACGGCAAAACGCTTGCCTCGTACTCTCTTACGGGCACGGGCTTTGAATGGGTGGACGCAAACGCACTCGTCACTTGCGATATGAACGATACCGGTTACGCCGTAAGATATTGCAAAGACAAGACCAACTACAACGTGTTTGACGACGGCGCAACGTATATAAAAATCAATCTTGCAAAAGCGGACGCTCCGTTTGAATTCGACGGTGAATTCGGCACAAGGAGGACGGGATCTGCAATCGACTATGCAGCAATCATTGCAGGCACCGCAAGCCCCGAAGGCGTATCCGTAGCAAACCTCGTGACAAGCGTTGCGGGCTGGACACCCACCTTCACTTATACCCTTATCGCGCCAACGGACAGAACTCAAATGATTGACGGCGGTATATATAAGGTACGAGTGAGCGCAAGCGCGACGGTCAACTACAACGCCTCTTATGCGGACGTGACGTTCAACGTATACGCGGCGCAACTCGGCAGCGACTACATGACTGTTGAAAAGGCTCTTGCCACGGCAACGTCGGGAAGCACCGTATATCTCGTCGGCAATGCGTTCTTGTCTCAAAACGCGACAATAAACAGCGGTGTAACGCTTATCCTCGGTCTCAAAACCGCAAACTATACCAAGACTGCCGGTTCGGTTTCAATTGACAACGATTACGTAGTAGGCGGTGAATCACCGATGACAACCGCAGGTTATTCTTGGAATTCCGTCGGTGCAGATTACACTCTCACTATAAACGGCGGCACAACTCTTGTCATAGCAAACGGCAACGTTATAGTTGCGGGACGTCTCGGAAGCACGACTCAACCCTTTGAAGGGCACACTTCGGGCGCATATAGCAAGATTGTCAACAACGGCAACATCACGATGAACGGCGGTAAATTCGATATCCGCGGTCTCGTAAACGGTAGCGGTCAAGCAACGTTCAACAGCGGCAACGTATATAGCCCGTTCGTGGTGCGCGACTTCAAGGGCGGAACATATACCGCAAACAAGTGCTGGGGCTTCGGACTTGCAATAAACAAAATCGCTCCGTTCAGTGAATACGAAATGCCCAATATCCAATGCAACAGCAGATACTATTCGGGCGCAACACTCACGGGATACGCCGATTTGTATGCAAGCAATAAGCACAATACGACCACTATCAACGCAATCTCATCAAGCGGAATATTGCGAATTGCAAATGGCGGTTATATCGACAAGTCATACGAAGCATCAACCGAAAAGACCTCCCTTACCTTTGTCGGAACGATTACTATGGGTTCACTTTCGATGAGTATTTCGAACATATCCGTAAATATGAGCGATACGTTCTTCCCTGTTCCGTGGACGTACAACGTCAATATCGGTGACGGGACTTCGACCACAACGTTAAATGCCGGTTACGATTATAAAATTATGCCGGGTGCGGTTATCTCCGTAAGGACCTACGGCAAACTCTCATCGACTGGCAAGCTTATAGTGTATAGCAACTTCACTGACACCAACACAATTATACAATATCCCGTATCAAAAGGCACGGCGGGTACGCTTATGATTGACGGCGGTACGTTTGAGGCAACGGCATTCGGCGGTATCGTCCAAGGCACGGGCAAAGGCGGAACTGCAAAGGTTAGCAAGACGCTTTCAGTAACCGCATACGAACACAACAATTCCGATAGATACAAAGTTACTGAAAATGCTCGCCTTGCAGACGGCACGCCTATGACCAAAGGCACGACGTATACTTTGTAATCGACAAATTAAGCGTTGCAAAAACGCAAAATATAGAAAAACGGCTTTCGATTGAAAGTCGTTTTTCTTATTGGTTTCTTTGCTAATTGACGCTTGTTTTGCTATTGATTGATCAAACTGAACGTTTTTATTCAATTTGAATTTTCTTCATCTTTGCAAAATAATTGATCTCGCCCACCGTGAAGAGCAAGCCGGCAACTACGAACATCGTTATGCCGATTGCGTAGCCGATTGTGCCCGGGACGAGGAAGAAAAACGCCAAGCCGACAGACAACGCAATGAACGCAACGAGAATAAAAAGTATCATAACGTTCATATTGCCGAGTTCGGCAACCTTTCTTACGAGATTGTTATCTTCCATACCATACCTCCTTTGAGATTGTGTATAGCGTGTGCAATCGGCGCGATTTTATGTAAGACGGCGCAGTTTGAGTATATCCGCCTTATACTAAAAACCTTTTTGCATAATGATATAAAATACTACAAATGTCGAATTTTTGTATTGCGAAGATACGCACATAAGTATATAATAAAAGAGTAAAAATCGTCGCTGTGGCAACGGCGACACGCGCTTGCTCGTATCGCCTTAGCCACGTTTGATTTATTACTCTACTAACCGCGCAACCGATACACGCTATCTGTTTAAGCAAGGATAAAAACTCTTACCACAGTTTCGCTATATCGCTTGCTTGGTGAAAGCGCACTTCGTGCTAATATGGGGATAAATATATGCTTGTAAAAGATAAAAAGTATTTTGAAGGTTTCAGATGGTTTGCGCTGTTTACATTGCTTTGCACCGTGGCGATGTGGATTGTTCTATGGGCGTCATCTGCGACTCCCGCTGATATCAGCGGAGCAAACAGCTCGGCGATGGCAAGCGCGATTGACGACAAATTCAATCTTACTCAAAAATTCGATTCCGCAATAACCACTCAAAATATCATAGTGGAAAGAGGGACGGAAAAGGCTAGGTATATCGGCGAGCAAGAACAAATGAAAATTACTTTTTCGCCCAAAGGGACACTCGATACGGATGTGGAATGGTCGTCGAGAAACGAAAACGTCGCAACCGTTGACCAAAACGGACTCGTTACGCTTGTCGGAAAAGGTAACGCGACAATTTATGCACAACTCAAAAGCAACGAAAAACTATACAATTACGCCGGCGTTTTCTGTTGGGGTGAAAATCCTCACAACGTTGAAAATCCACACGTAAGACTGAAAGACAACGTCAAATCCGTAAAAGTCGGCTCTTCCACCACGATAATACTCAATGACAACAAGACTCATAGCGTCGCTGCATCGTATCGCACGTCCGATGAAAGCGTGGCAATCGTCGATGCCGGCATGTTGCACGCAAGAAAAGCGGGCGAGGTTACTATAACCGCAACGTATAGTGACGGCTTTGAATGTTCTTGTGCCGTTACGGTGGTTGACAATCCCGAATACGTATGCCCTACGCAAATAATTTTGCAAGACAAACACATAGAACAAGGTGGCTCAATCGATGTATATGATTTTGTAAAAGGCGTACTACCAAACAACGATTTTCAAAAATGTATAGTTACAATCACACAATCAAAATCCATTGCGGGACTTAGTAACACCACCTTGAATGTGTGGGGTTACGGTGAGTTTACTCTCACTTTTACGTCCTGCTTCAACGAGAACGTAAAAGCAAGCATTACGCTATATTCCAATATAAAAATGCCGGAAGATTTCCGCGTTTCCATACCTTCGGTCGCAAGCCCCAACAACACGTATTATCTCAAAGCGGCGCATTATCCCTACCCTTGCACCGACGAGGTGAAGTGGGAACTTGTCAGTGGAAAACACGCAACGCTTGACGAGGACGGCGTTTTTAAAGCGAGATTTTTCGGCACGTACGTAATTCGCTGTACGAGCACGATAGACCCGAATTTAAGCGTGGAAAAAACCGTTGAAGTCAAGCTTTTTGACGACATTGGCGGTTTCGTACGCAAACTTATGGGACATATGGGACTATCGGGCGTTCTCGGCTTCGGTCTGTTCTTCACTTGCCTATTCCTTTGTAAAAACAAGTGGAAATGCGCCGTCTATCCCTTCGCGATATCCTTCGTTCACGGCGGGCTTTCGGAGGCAATTCAATACTTCACACCGGGGCGTTTTTGCTCCTTTGCGGACGTCCTTGTGGATTTTATGGGCGGGTGCATAGGCGTTGTTCTTGGAATGATTTTGGCAGGCCTTATATTGCTTGTATGGAAACTTGCCAACAAGCAAAGTTTTGATAGAGCGATCTATGCCATAAAGAGTCTCCGTTTCGGCAATTGCTTTAAGAAAATGCCGAGGTTTGACGCCGAATACGTGCGAGAAGAAGTCGATACGCAACCCCGAGCGGAAGAACCGCAAGCAACTGCCGTTGCGTAAAATTGTTCCGAGAATAGGCACACCTTTGGACACAATAAAAATGACATGCACAAATAGACGAGTATAAATTTTTGAGAGTTGGCAACAATCTCGGTATGGAAAACAACTCTCAAAACATTGTAAAATCAATAGAAAGAATTGCAAAGAGTAGCGACGCCGTAGACGACGTCGCTCCTTTCGTTAGTATGCTATTCAACCATATCGTAGACAAAGGAGAGCGCGAAATCGTCATCGTATGCTTTGGCACGAACGCAATATCGGGTGACGCGCTCGGGCCTATGGTGGGCACTTTGCTTACGCAGAAATACGACGTTCCCGCCTTCGTCTACGGCACGGACGAGAGCACGGTCAACGGAAAAAATATGTCTAGGTGGCTGTCTTTTATCAAAACGGTACACAAAGACGCAATCTTCGTTGCAGTGGACGCAAGTCTCGGTCGAGCGGATAAAATCGGTGATATCGTAATACGCCCCGACGGGGTATGTCCCTCGGGCGTTACCGGTAAATCCGAACGCTTCGGAGACGTTGGAATATTGGGCATAGTGGCGCAAAACCACAAAGACGCTCTTATGCAACTTATGTGCGTATCGCCTGTTGAAGTGTCAAAAATGGCAGATAAAATATCGATTATGTTAAACACTGTGATTTGCGCACCGAGAATTGGTGGTTGAAATATGTGTTTTTAAGTTTGATTTTTGTATAAAAAGACGTTGAAAAAGGAAATGGATGAAAAGTCGCAATAGCGACTTTTTTGTCGTTTGACAACCAAAAAGTATTGCATAATGCGCGAGAGTCGATTATAATAATTATATCTACATATATTCGTGCATATTGCGCGCGATAAGGAGAAAAGATGTTTTTGCAAGTGTTATCCGCAGATATACCCTACGCCGATATAGCGTTTTTCGTCATACTCGCACTCGGTTTGTTGCTTGGTATTTTGCGTGGTTTTTCCAAATCGTTCAAAGGCTTTTTCCTCACGATAGGGATTATGCTTGCCGCACTTCTCATTCTCTCCCCCACTTTTGCAAAGGTGCGCGAAATAAGCGTGTTCCAAAAGATGGAAACTTCCATCACGCAAGGCATCGAGAAAAAGTCCGAATTGTTGAGCCAGCCCATCTACGTCGTGACGGACGAAGAAGGCAACCGCACTTTCTTCGTTGACGTAACGCAAGACGGAGTGACCGAGCGCGTCAACCTCGAAACGGTTATTGCCAATAGCGATATGTCCGGTGCGCTAAAAGGGAAACTTACGCTTTGGCTTGCGCAAAAGTTTATATACAAAGACGGGCAATCAATCGGCGCAGTTGCGGGCGTTTTTATATCCGACATCGTCGTTGCAATTATTGCCTATATCGCATATTGCCTCGCGCTTGGGCTTATATGTTGGCTTCTTCGCAAGATTTTTGCAAAAATGCACGACTCGGACAACAAACTGCTCAAAGCACTCGACCGCACTTGCGGTGCAATCGTATCGACGGCATTTGCCGCGGTATTTATCCTTCTCATGCTAGCCATACTCTATGCCTTGCGTGGAAAAATCGAGGTCGTCGATAACGCGCTTCGCCAGTCCAAGGTGTGCGGATATTTCTACCTTAACAACCCTGTTGCAAAACTATTGACCGAAATCTTCGGTTGATACGACGTCGCGCTTTTAAGCGCGCGTTTTTATATACGGAGTACCTACTATGAGAGTATTACGCGGAACTTTGACCTTTATCCTCGGTATGATAATAGGTATCATACTTTTCGTCCTTGCAATCGGCGGTGCTGTATACATAATGGGCACGTCGATGACCGTTGGCGAATTGCAACAAAAATTCACCGACGAAGAGATTATCTCGTCTGACAGTGAGGTGTACGGCAAGACTATTCTCGATGCCGCGCTCAAAGCATACGACGATATCAAAAATCTCGACAGCGTCTCGCTCGAATCTTTGTACAAATCCTACGGAATCAAACTTCTCAACGGCATAGGCGGTGTTGATTTCACCGGTAAAGACTTCTATGCTATGCCTTTGAAAGAGTTGTTCAAGGATATGTCAAAAATCACCAACTCGTTTACACTCGAAGATATCGGCACGTTTGCAAAACTGCAACTCCCGGATATCCCCATCATCGACGACAACCTCGCCGTCGGAATCAACGATGCGATAAACAATATCCTCGGCTCTATCGACGGAAACCTCACCATACGTGATATTCAAAGTAAATTCGGCATAGATATCGGCGTTGGCGCAAACAAGATGATGCAAGCAATCCAAGACGTGCGACTCTCCGCTTTCGGTGACACGATAAATGCGGTGCGCCTCTTCAATCTTCTTGACGTTGATGTGGATGAATTTATAAAATCGGGTGCAAACACCGTATACGTCAAACTCGGTGAAAACGGCATTTACAAAGAGGTAAGCAAGGAAGATCTTGCGAAAAAGGCAGAATATATCGTGCCGTTCGGCGTTGAAACCTATATCTCGGGAAGCGTCGACACCGACGAAAACGGTAAAGCCGACCACACCGTCGAAAGAGAACTGCGTTACGTCTTAAAAACCAAGACGGACAAAGAAACGGGTGAAGAAAGCTCGTCCTACGTTGTTGACAACACTTGCTACGACTCCGACTTCGACGCGGAAGCCAACGAAACGACATATTACCGCCACGTTTTGTATGCGGTGAACGACGGCTCTCGCACCGTTGAAAATCCCGAATATTTCGTGCGTTCGTACGCAAACCGCGTAGACGCGTTTGCAGGCGACTCGTTCACGCTCGTGAACAAAGGCTTCTTCTCTCTCGACAAGCTCAGAGTTTTCAAAGACGGACACTACGTCCCCGTGTCCTCTCTTGTTGAGAACGGCACTCAAACCATCACTTTGAACGACTTTGCGTTCCTCTACGAAAAAGACGGCGCAACGCTACAAAAAGACACCGCTCGTTACTATATCACGGAATCACCGGTGACCAAGGACAGTCGACTTCAAGCACTCGAAGACGGACAAACGATAAGCGGTGATTATCTCATCGCGCACGAAGGCACGTCCTCGAAAGTTTTGCAACTCGTTGCTTATATGTCTGTTGCGGAACTTGAAAACGCGGACGATCTTCTCGACTCGCTCACGGTCGGTGACGTGGTGGACACCAAGGCGGAAAACACCGCAAAAATTCTCAAAGTCTTGTCAGACGCAAAATTGAGCGAACTCGGCTCGAAGGTTGATACACTCTCCCTCGCCGAAATTACGGATATAAAGTTTTCCGCGTATACCGAAGTAAACGGTATTGACGGAAGTTACACTCTCTCCTACGACAAAGATGCCGATGGTAATTACATCTATGTAAATTACGACAGCTCAAACCCCAACGCCTCCTACGTCACTCGCTACGCATACAACCGCGAAACTAAAACGTATACAGAGAGTGCCACCGGTAAGTATATGCGCGCATACTACTTCACTTTGTATAACCCCGCAGTGCATAACGTGGACGGCAACGCCCCCGTGCACACGTACAATATCAACGAAGGCGCAGTTGAAAACCCCTCTTCCAAGGTGCTTCAACGCCTTGCGTATACCAAGATTATGGACTTTTCCGGCTCGTTTAAGAATTTATTACTCGGAGAAGTTATGGATATCGACGCAGACTCATACGTAGCCGATGACGGCACGTCCGCCGGAGAAACGACAAAATATTATTATGACTCCGCCCTCAACATCTACTTGCGTGTGACCAAGGCCAACGAGAGCGAACACGTTGCCGATACCAAATATGTCGTGGCAAAAGAAGGCACGTCGCAATCCGTGCTAAAACGCCTTGCATACGTCAAAATCGACGATATGTCCGCCGCTATGGAAAAGATAACCAAAGACATGTTGCTTTCCGAACTCGTCGACATTTACAACGAATACGCCGTGGAAGAAAATACGTCATTCGACCTCTTTGCATACGACGAGAGTAAAGACAGGTTCTTCCTCGAAGACACGGACGGTGACGGATACGTGTTTGCTTACAATGACAATGGTAAATATGTCAAGGGCGATTGGCGTATGGATGCATACTCTGTGGACGAACTTGCCACCATCGCGTCCAAGTATTCGACAACATCGTATTCCTATCAACCGCTTACGAGCGTTGCGAACGCAACCACCGCTCTTGCGACCTACAATATCTTCTATAAAGGTCAAAGAGACGGCGCAACCGTGTATGAAAACAATATCGCGCTTTGCGCATATATCATCGCGCAATCGCGTTCAAGCGGAACGCTCCCCTCGGATACTCTTTATACGAGAGTAAGCAATACCGGTTACGAGAACGTTCAAACGAACGTCGCTCGCTACGGCTCTGCGGGTGCGGAAAATATCTACGTGCTTATCAACGGCACTTATATCGCATACGATATGAGCAATCTCGCTCACCTCTCGCAAGACGTTTACTATAAGAAAGTGACCGCTGCAACAGGCGAAACGATGTATATTAAACAATCGCAACCCGGCATTTTGTCGGGCGCAACCGTCGAAATCGCGCAAAAACCCGAAAGTGCGAAATTTGCAAAATACAAAGCCGAAGCAGTGTATTTCAAGACCACGAACGCCACGGGCGCATACGTCTATATAAACGGTAAATACGTGCCTTACGACAATAGTGTACACGGCTCTGCCGATAGCAACGAACTCTATACGAAGAAATTCGGATATATCGCAACGCTTACGGAAACCTACCTCGTCAATAACAATACGGAAAAAGTGCCGGTCCCCTCTACGGGACTTGACAACACCCCTGTTACGCTTATAAGAGAAAAGAGCCAAGCGGTGCTTCGTATGCTTGCCCAAAAGGAAACGACAGTCGAAACCATCAACGAGGCAGTGCAAAACGCACAAATCAAAGACATTATGGATATTGACGAAGACAGTCTATTCTCTCGCTTTGCCGACTCTACGATTGAACATTTGAGCGACAAAGTCGAGGCTTCTTTCAAAGAGATGAGCGTCGGTGAATTGCTCGATTATATCAACATCTCAACCGTCGATCAAAAGGTCAAAGCCGCCCTCACCGACGTTACGCTTACCAACTTCTTCAACAGCCTCACCTACAAAGACGCCGTCGGCATCGTCGTAGATATGGAAATCGCTTGCGGTTACAAAACCAAATAAAACCGCTTACACCAACCGTTCAAGCAATACAAATACTTCAAGCAATGCGAAAGCGTCTCAATCGAGACGCTTTCTTTTTGAAAACACGTATTGATATGTGATACTGCGTATGATATACTCAATGATAGTAAGTAATGTTTTCATTAAGGGGATCAAATAAAAAGATTATGATTTATATCTGTCTCTTATACACATCTCCGAGCCCACGAG
>URUQ01000003.1 GCA_900551145.1 uncultured Eubacteriales bacterium | reverse complement strand
ATCTACACCGTCTAATTCGTCGGCAGCGTCAGATGTGTATAAGAGACAGCCATATTATAGTTATGCACCAAAATTATTATGTCGTCTTACACTCCGTATCGATTGCGCCCGATTGCTCATCGTTTTGGTAACACCGCCACTCCGATAAAGACGCTTTCACATCGTTTCTGATTCCAAGTTTATTTTACTATATATTGCCCGTTTTGTCAATCGCCTTGCGACATAAACAAAATCGTTGCGCCAAGCACTCTGCTCTTTGACAAAAGCGGAATATATACGTTGGCTATATCCTCTTCGCCGATGTTTTGTGTGAGAATACTCATTTGGGCAAGCGTTTGGATTGCCGCTTTCATTTCGGAATTTTCCGAAAAATAGTCACCGACGAACGCTTTGATGTCGAGCGACACGTTGTTTTTGAGGACGTTTGACACCTTTTGGTTGACGGCATTAAGCCCGATGGTCACGTAGTAGTCATACCAATCCGAAGTATAAAGTTCGTCCGTTCTGAAAATGCGCTCGTTCTCTATGAAACTGCCAAACGAGCATATGTCAAACGCACTGCGAAGTTGCGCTTGCGTCGCGTCGCCTCTCGTATATTTGTAATAGGTCTCTTTGAAGTTGTCAAATCCGCCGTCAAAGAAGAACACGAGCGATACTTGCGTTCCGAGAGCGTCTTGCGTCATAACGTCCGAGTGCACCACTTGCCACAAGTCGGTATCGTCACCACCTGTTATGGAGTCGTATAGCGAGGAGAAGTTGAACATCAAATCCAGCGTGAAAAGCGGGACTGCCTTTTGATACTCGCCCGTATTTGCGCTTACGATTTCGTCTACGATATTCAAGAGTTTTTGTGCGTCGTAACCGCCCTCGCTCGTGAGATTGAGTATTGCTCTGGACACGAGAATGGATTGATTGATGCGGTTGGTGGCGGTGTCGAGATTGTCACCGTTTTGCGAGGCCGAAAGGAAGTCTTTGATAAAGTCCTCTGACGAGAGCAAGTTTCCGCTTGACGTCACGACGTCGCAAATAGTCGGAATAACGTCCACCACCATATAGGCGTACTTGGCGTATTTTACGATTTGCGCGTAGATTGCCGAAGACACCATTTTTTTGTCGAATTTGTCAATAACGAGGTCAAGCGCGGAGTTGAGCGCTCTCACTTCGTTTTGACCGAGCGCGTCTTTGAGGTCTTGCACGTTGAGCAAAAGCGTATCCACGAGCGTTTCGATTTCACCGTCGGTGATTTCTCCAAGCGCACCGTTATCGTCAAAAAGCTTGCCGTACAAGTCGTCCGTGATTGCGTTGACGGACATATTATACGCAAACGATACGAGCCTAGCGAGCGCGTTTCTTGCGTTTGAAAAAGCAGTGAGCATTTGCGACTTCTCCGCGTCCGTCGTCACAAAATCGCTCTTTGCAATGCTTATCGAAAGTCTGTTCTTAACGACGTTGTCGAGCGGTTTGCCCGAGATTGCGTTTTGGCGCATATACTGTTCGAGGTCGATAAGTTCGTTATACACGTCGCAAATCGTCTTGTATCCCTTGGTCACCATTGCGCAAGTCAAATCGTACACGATTGCGGACACGTCACTCGGGGTAAATCCCACCTCTTTGAGGAGCGGGATAAGCAATTCCGCATTTTTTTCAAAATCACCGAGCAAAGTCTTGCCGTTTTGAGAGGAGAGGGCGTTTGCAAGCGACTTGATTTTTGCCGTCTGCAAATCGGACTCGCTCACCACCGAGCAAATCATCTTTGTCCAACCGAGCGTCACGATATAATCACCCGCGTCCTCTCTGTCTTTGAGGCTTTGTTCGTCAAGCGAATTCGTCCAACCGTCAACCACACCGCTCATAAACGCGTTTTCAACCGACGCCACAGCGTCGGCGCGCTCCTTTGCGGGATCGGTTTTTGTTTTGTTGCACGCGACGAAACACACGCATAGCGCGAGCACCAACGCAAGAGTTACGGATATCATTTTCAGTTTGTTTTTCATAATCAACCCTTTTTGACAGTATAACCTTTTTTGAAGCCGAGCACAAGCGGTATAAGAGTATACCCCGCACCCATAGCGATACCGACCACGGCAACCACCCACGCCACGTACATAAACTCAAAGTACATTCCGAACAAGCGGAGCGCGTGGATAAGGCAAGATGCAAGCAACACCGACACCGCAAAAGAAGCGCAAAACGCCACGAGCGCGATTATCGCATGTTCCAAAATCTCGGTTTTGAGAAGCGTATTCTTCGACATACCCGCATTTAAGAGTGCCACTCGAGATTGTTTGGACACGCCTCTTCCGATAAGCGCGGTTGCCACGGTCACGGCAAATATGAACAGCGCAACCACAACGGCAAGCGTGCCGATGAGGTCGAACACGGCGTTCATACTTTCCATATCCCACTTGTATGCGTCGAGCGCGGATATCACGTAATAGTTGTTGACGGCATATTTCTCGCGCAACGCTTCCACGCACTTTTGCACGTTTCCGTCGGACACTACGAGCACCGTATCCACCTTTTTGCCGAATACGCTTTCCATAGTCTTTGCAGACACGACAAGATAGTTTCCGCTGAACAATTCATGTTTAAGCACACCGCCCACTATCACGTGTCCGCTCTCTTTTCCAAACGTCATTTCAAGCACGTCGCCCTCTTTGATTCCGTACAACTTTTGGAGTGCTATATCGACAAAAACGTATGGTTTATCTTCCGAAATGCGCTCATAAACAATATCTTTGGACGTAACGTACTCAAAATCTACCATATCGAGAATATCCTTAGAGCCGAGAATATTCATCGTCTTTTCTTTGCCTTGGACGAGAATTTCGCCTTGTCCCCAAACCATTTTGGTGGCGTTTTTCACGCTGTCCGTTTGCTTGAATTTGTCAATATCGACGCTCTCTCTGACGTTGGTGACAAACGCCATATTCCCAAACTGATTGACGTACGTCGTAAACACACTCGTTGTAAGCGACCACGCCATAAACAAGGTCATTGCAATAGTCATACCCGTCGTAAACAGCGTTGACGAGCGCATAAATCGTTTCTCTCTCGTCATATCGAGGCTTGCCACTTTCATAGCGGGCACGCTCGATTTTTTACAGGCTTTGGCGCAAATTTTCATAAGCGGAGACGCGCTTGACGCAAGCGCAAGCATTGCAAGAGAAAGGCTTACGATTGCCATTGCGCCCGTCGCACTTTCCACCGTAAACTCTATAATCACGCTTACGGCCGTGAGCAAAACGAGGATTATAGGAAGTATATATTGCCGTTTGTTCGTCTCTTTGATATTCAATTGATTGTCGCGTATCGTCCCTTTGAACGCTCGAAAGACGGGCGCAAGAGAGGCAAGTATAGCAGTGAAAAATCCGACGATACCCGCCACAAACAGATATAGCACGGAAATGTTGAACACCGTCGCGCTCGTAAGCGTGATTTTGAGTATTGCGACGAACATACCCACCGCAAGTGCCGAGCCTATAAGAGTGCCGAACATTGACAAAATTACGCTTTCTATAAGGAATATGCCGACAAGTTGGCGTTTGGTTGCGCCGACGATTTTAAGCTTTGCGATGAGCGATACCTTTTCGCCCTCGCTCATGACGAACAAGATTACGATAATCGCAATGCCGAGCAAGAACACCGCACCGCCCGCAAGCACTACGGGCGCAGTGAGGCTTTGCGTCTGCTCGTTGACGTAGGCGTCGTCTTTTGCCTCTTTTACGAGCAAGTCCTTGTACTCGGCCATAGCACGGATTTTTTGCATAACGCTATCCACGCTCACGCCGTCTTTGACCGTGAGGTAAATCTCGTTGCAAAGATTGACCGTGACCGAACTCGTTATGAGTTTTGAAAAATTGCTCGTCGTGCCAATGATTTGATATGGCGCGTCGCTCAAAAAATATCCGTCCCCTTTTGCGATTGCTCCGACATAGCACGTCGTTTGTCTTTGCCCGAGCGACAGTTTGAACATATCCCCGACGTTTAGTCCGAAGTGCTTTGCGCACGCCTCGGATACGATAACGTTGTCATCGTTGCGCCCATCTTCGAGAGAAGATATTTCACCGCTTATGGCGTTTATCGTTTGCAAAGTTTCTATTTGGCTTGCCTCGAAACCGCGCACCATAACGTACTCGTCGCCCAGCGTTGCGTACAGTTTGAGCGTGGCAACGACGTCTTTTGCCTCTTGCAAGGCTTTGAGCGGTTCGGCTTTGGTGATACGGTCGCTACTGCTGTCCGTGGATATAACGATATCCGCACTGCCCGCCGCCGACGTTTCCGTTGCGTAGATATAATCGTACACCGCGTCCTTAAAGGAAATCATACAAAAAGTCATTGCGACGACAACCGCGATAGCAAGTATCGTGGCTATTGAACGCAACGGCTTTGAAAATATGTTTCTAAACGCAAGTTTGACCATATTACACAAGCAATCCGTCTTCCATCTTGACTATGCGCGAGGCATAGGACGCGTGCGCTTGCGAGTGCGTAACCATAACGAGAGCAACGCCTCTGTTGTTGTTGATATCCTTCAATAGTTCCATAACCAGCCTACCGCGCTCTTTGTCAAGACTGCCGGTCGGCTCGTCGAGGAATATAACTTTCGGATCGGTGATAAGCGCACGCGCAATCGCAACGCGTTGTTGTTCACCGCCCGACAATTGTCTCGGATACGCCTTTTGTCTGTCGGCAATCCCAAGATATTCCAAAATTTCCTCTGCACGCTCTTTATATTCGCTCTCTTTGCGTTTGTCCAAAACGAGCGGGAGAGTCACGTTTTCGTACACCGTAAGGTTGGGAACGAGGTTGTCAAACTGATACACGAATGAAAAATCGTTTCTACGCATTTTGGCAAGTTGCTCGTCGGATATCGAGGATAAGTCGTTGCCAAGCAACTCCACCTTCCCCTCCGTTGCCTTGTCAATCCCCGCAAGGATATAAAGAAGCGTTGATTTACCGCTTCCCGACTCGCCTACGATTGCGACGAATTCACCCTCGTCCAAGCAAAAATCGACGCCTTTCAACACTTGCGTCTCAACCTCACCCGTCTTGAAGGTCTTTTTGATGTTTTCCGCTTTCAATACGTTGTGCGACATATCTTCCTCCGCGCGCGTAAAAATACACTTATTATTATATCACAGCATATTTGATAACACAACATTAAAATAATTGCTTACTTTTTAGCAAAAACAACAGTAAAATAACGCAATTATTGCCGAAAATCGTTTATATCTATGCAAAAAAGTGTTATACTCGTCTTATGAAAAAGTATTTGCAAGGAACGGTAGAATACGAAATACACGAGGTGGCGCACGCGGGAAAACCACGCCTTCTTTTGCACGCATGTTGCGGACCTTGCGCAAGTAGCGTGCTTGAATATCTCACCCCGCACTTTGACGTGACCGTGTATTACTACAATCCCAACATTTTGCCGAAAGAAGAGTTTATCAAGCGTGAAACGGCACTTAAAGAAGTGATTTCGCACTTCGACGGCGTAAAACTCATAGTGCCGGAACAATCGCAAGAGGAATATATATCCTTCGTCAAAGGGCACAAAGACGACCTTGAAGGCGGTGCAAGATGTACGCTTTGTTTCAACTTGCGCCTTGAAAACACTGCAAAATATATGCTGGATCACGGCGATGGATACGACTTCTTTGCAACCACCCTCACCGTAAGTCCGCACAAAAACGCCCCTCTCATCAATGAGATAGGCATGAGTATCGCACAAAGACTCGGCGTCAAATATCTTTGCTCCGACTTCAAAAAGCGTGACGGCTATTTGCGTTCCATACAACTTTGTAAAGAATGGGGTATCTACCGTCAACAATACTGCGGGTGCGTGCGAGAACTATTGAGCGATTAACCGCGTCACCGACGCTCTATCGTCAAACCATTTACGTTTAGTAAATCGGGTTTGATCTTTGCATCGTTTCCTTGTTCTTCATCTCAATACTTCTCTCACGATTTAAAAAACGGACGAAAAAAGCGTTGCGATTTGCAACGCTTTTTTGATTATATTATTGTTTTTTTGCTGATATTCTCGATATTTTTTGACGCTTTTCGCATTGATTTTTCATTCAAAAAACGCTTATTTTATGCGATTTTTGCGCAAAAATTATGTCAGGTCGAGGAGATTCCTTCAAGGGTTACGAGTCCTGTTTTTGCGTTTACTCTCACGTCGATTTCGTACACGAGGCCGAATTGAATTTCAATCTCGTAAGTAAACACCGAGTGGCGCAAGTCGGAGGAATAATCAATCTCTCTCTTGCACTCCGTGACAATAGGTACGCCTCCCGTTCCGTACGTGTTTGCGACAAATTGAAGTGCTATCTGCTTTGCCTCTTCCGCCGTCACGTTGCAGTTTTTATTTGCCGAACCGAACGCCGTTCCAAACACCGAGGCAAGCACGATTGCTGCAACGAGCATTATGCAAACGGCAGTTATCGCAAGTGTACGGATAGCGTTTTTCTTGGCAAATTTCTTTTGCGCCTTTTTGACGGTTTCCATGTCGCACTCATTATCTATGGGGCGATAGGATTGATAACCGTCGATAATTTCCGCCATCTTTTGAGCCTTGTCGAGTTCTTGCTCCACGAACGCTTTTTCTTCATCGTTTGCCGTGCCTTCGACGTATTTTTTGTAAACGCTTTCAAAATCCATACTATTTCTCCAAAATCTTTCTAATTTGTTCCCTGCCTCTGAAAAGCATAACTTTTACGTTGCTTTCACTCTTGTCGAGCATTGCCGATATCTCGTCTATTTTGAGATTTTCAAAATAGAAAAGCAGTATTACTTCTTTTAGATTGTCGGCAAGAAGCCCTATCGCATTGTAAAGCGCACGGTATTTCTCGTCCTTTACGATTTTGGCAAGCACCTCGTCGCGCTCGTCGGACATATTTTCGTCAAGTTCGACTATGCGAGCATACTTACGCTTTTTGTTGAGAAACATATTGCGACACACCGTAAGCGCCCACGCTTTGAAGTTGGCAATACTGTCGTTTGCGCTCTTCAACGCTTTATAAAACGCCTCTTGCGCCAAATCTTCGGCTTGGGAGGCGTCTTTGGTCAGCGACATCGAATACAACAATATGTCGTGGTAATATTTTATAAACAATTGTTCTATGACGTCGCTGTCCATACTATCCTTTATTTGCTACTTTTTGCTATGTTTTTTGGTTATTTGTGATAATTCGACCTTATCAGTCGTCGATTTCCTTGTTTTGCGAGATGATTTCGCCGGTGGTTGCATTGACCTCGTACTCGTACTCGTATCCGCCCGCCTTAAACTCGATTTCGTAAATCACTACGCCTTGTTTGACGTCGAGTTCCGCCTTTTCAATCACCGCGTTTTCGGCACTTACACCGGCGTGTGCAAGCACGCTGCGCTTTGCGTCCTCAACCGAGATATATTGTCCCACGGGAACTTCGTCATCGTCGTCTTCGTCGTTGTCTATTTCAAATTTGATGACTGCGCCCGTCACTGCGTTGATTTCGTATTCGTACTCAACCGTGCCTTTCTTGAACTCGATTTCGTACACGTACGCGCCCTTTTCAAAGTCGAGCTTTGCCTTGGTGACGGTCACTTCTTCTGCCGTTACGCCCGCATTTTCAAGCACTATTCTTTGAGCCTCTTCCGCGCCGATAAACGTCACTCCGTCGGGCGCTTTTTCAACAACGGTCTTGTCGTCTACTTCTTTCTTGTGAATTTCACCCGTCTTTGCGTCGATATCGTATTCGTATTTGACTGTGCCTACTCTAAATTCAACTTCGTAGAGGTATTTGCCGTCGTCAAAGTCAAATTCAACGTCGAGTTTGGTAACCTTGTCAACGGTCGTCAACGCATCCTCGAAAGCGATTTGCTTTGCTCTATCCGTGCCGATATATGCGTTTTCGTCTGCGTACGGAGGAGCGGGAACGTTGTTCTTGTCCACTTGGTGGTCGTTGATTTTGACAGACACGACCTTTTTGTTCTCGCCAATCGTCACGTCATATTTTACGCCGTTGATAACAACTTCCACAATGAAATTATTCTTTTTTTCCGACACCGACGAGTGTTGAACCTTTTGTCCTTGTGCGCCTACGGCTGCAAGTGCGATGCTTTGATACTCAGCGTTTCTCTTGCTTTCTTCATTATTGCTATTGTCGCAAGCGACGAATACCACCGCGCAAACAAGCAATGCTACTATTGCAAGTGTAATTATAAATTTCTTTTTCATAAGGGTCGCCTCCTTTGGTTTTTCACATATAAGACACCCCTAGACGCAAAAGGTTACAAACTTTTTCAAATTTTCTTCAAAATCTTTTCGTTCGGATTATTATCCCTTTTCGTATTCCGATTAAAAAATCTCGGATTTTAAGTTCAGGACTTTTCAAAACGTCGATTATTTCTCGTCTTTGTCAAGAATAACGACTGCACCCTTATACTCGTCGCCGTCCCGAATTATTTCACCGACAGACGGCACTGTTACGCAACCGTCGCTTACGTTCTTTATGCTTATAACGGGCGTGGTTATGGTTGCCTCGACGTCGCTCTTCTCAAAGGCAAAATCGCAATCTATCATTTCACAGTCTATGAGTTTGAGGTTCTTACAATAGCAAAGCGGTTGCGTGCCGATGATTTTGCAGTGGTCGAACGTCACGCCGTCGCAATACCAAGCAAGGTATTCACCCTTGACGACGCAGTTTTTGACAAGCACGTTTTCCGCGTGCCAAAAGGCGTCCTTCGTATCGAAGTCGCAGTCCTCGAACACGGCGTCTTTGATGTATTGGAAACTGTATTTGCCCTTAAAGTCCACGTTTTTGAACTTGATGGAGGACGAGCGCATCATAAAATACTCGCTTTCCGCGTGTGAATTGCGCATATTTATGCCGTGCACCGACCAACCGAACTCGGGTGAGACGATATGACAATCGGCTATATTTACGTTTTTGCATTCGCGAAGTGCCTTTATGCCGTGCATTTTGACGTTGCGGATATCGATATTTTCGCTATACCAAAGTGCCGCACGACAAAACTCCGTCATCTCACTATTGTTTATTTTGAGATTGTGATTGTGCCAAAACGGATAGCGAAGATTGAAATAGCAATCCGTGCACTCGACGTCCCTACACTCCTTGAATGCGCTTTCACCGTCCCGGGGTCCGTCTATCTTGACGCTTTTTACTTTTTCGTTTCTTGCGCCGTAAAAGGCACGTTCCTCGTCAAAAGTCTCGTTTTCCACCGTGCAGTTTTTATAAGTTCTGTTTTCTTCCATAGTATTTTGTCCGTATAATATATAACTAAATTTATAGTATTATAAATGCAAACCGCTTGCGCAAAGCAAGCGGGCAACGATTATTCCGTTTTTTCTTGTATCATAGACTTGACTTTCATAAGCCTCGTCGTTGCGCCCCTCTCGTTTTCGTCGAGTTTTTGCGCGATATACTTTATAGTCTCTTCGAGTTGCGGAATCATTACGTATTCCAGTGCGTTGACGCGTCTACGATTTTTCTCTATCTCGTCGGCAAGCATATTGCACGTCTTTTCCACTTCGGCAAGTTTCAAAAGTTTTGGAAGCAACCCCGTAAGAGAGGCTATCGAATCGTCAAGTTCGCTCGTGACGCTTGCAAAAGAATAGGGATAAAGTTCGCTCGCCTCGCTTTCGGTTATGGTAAACACAGGTACGTCAACGCTCATAACGTTTTTCGACGAAGTTTCGAGTCCCACCTTTGCCGACGGCATTGCGATTGCTTCCTCTATAACGGCATCGCTCGAAACGGCGCGCGCAAGCATAAACGCCTTCAAAGAGTCCGTCAATTCCTTCTCGACTTCCTCTCTCAAACGCTTGTTTTCACGCACGTAAAGCATAAATTGACGAATCATTTCGTCCGATTTATCCTTCAATAGTTTGTGACCGCGAGTAGCAGTTTTGAGACGATTTTTAAGTCGTCTCAACTCCATTCTCGTTGGGTTGACGTTGAGTTTTGCCATTATTCTTCCGTTTTATCCTCATTTTCGAGGTATTTTTGAATATACTCGTCTCTAATACGTTTAAGCTCGCTCTTCGGCAATATTTTGAGCAATTGCCAGCCGATATCGAGAGTCTCTTCAATGGAGCGGTTGGTATCGAAACCTTGCGACACGTATTGTTTTTCAAACTCTTCGGCAAATTGCGCGTACTTCTTGTCCGTTTCGGTAAGAGCCGCGTCACCGAGAATAGAGCTCAATTCCTTTGCCTCTTTTCCTTGTGCGTACGCACTGAAAAGTTGGTTCATAGTGTCGGCGTGGTCCTCTCTCGTCTTGCCCTTGCCTATGCCCTTGTCTTTTAGACGGGACAATGACGGCAACACGTCGATTGGCGGAAGTATGCCCTTCTTGTAAAGCTCACGTGAGATGATGATTTGTCCCTCGGTGATGTATCCCGTAAGGTCGGGAATGGGGTGCGTTTTGTCGTCCTCGGGCATCGTCAAAATCGGGATTTGAGTGATAGAACCCTTTTTGCCGACTATTCTGCCCGCGCGCTCGTACATACTTGCGAGGTCGGTGTACATATAACCCGGGTAACCGCGACGACCGGGCACTTCCTTTCTTGCCGCCGAAACCTCACGCAACGCCTCTGCGTAATTTGTGATGTCGGTGGTGATGACGAGAACGTGCATATCCTTTTCAAACGCAAGGTATTCCGCGCAAGTGAGTGCCATTCTCGGAGTGGAGATACGCTCGACTGCGGGGTCGTTTGCGAGGTTGATAAACATAACCGCGCGCTCGATTGCTCCCGTCTTTCTAAAATCGCTTATGAAGAAGTCCGCCTCTTCAAAAGTGATACCGACTGCAGCGAATACGACTGCGAATTTTTCGTTGGTGCCGCGCACTTTTGCTTGTCTTGCGATTTGTGCGGCAAGCTCCGCGTGGGGCATACCTGACATCGAAAACACGGGCAATTTTTGTCCTCTGACAAGCGTATTAAGTCCGTCGATTGCGCTTATACCCGTCTGGATAAACTCGTTGGGATAGTCTCTTGCGACGGGGTTTATCGGCTGACCGTTGATGTCGAGCTTCATTTCGGGAATGATGGGTGCGCCTCCGTCACGAGGTCTGCCCATACCGTCGAAAACTCTTCCGAGCATATCTTCGCTTACGCCAAGTTCGATGCCGTGTCCCAAAAATCTTGCTTTGGACGTTGCCATCTTGATGCCTTGCGACGCCTCGAAAAGTTGCACGAGTGCCTTATCGCGATTGATTTCAAGCACTTTACCGCTTCTTACTTCGCCGTTTTCTTGTCTGATTTCGACGAGTTCGTTGTATTTTACGCCCTCGACGCCCTCAACGAGCATAAGAGGCCCGACGATTTCTCTTATCGTATTGTATTCTTTAAGCATCAGATTCCTCCTTCATCGGTGAGCGCGTGCATTTCGTTCTTGATTTCGGCAAGTATGTCGTCAAATCTTGACATTTCGCTCTCGGGAATATATTTTGCTCTGCCGATTTGCTCTCTCACTTGAAGCGCGAGGATATCCTCGATATCCACGTTTTTGTCAAGCGCGTCTCTTGCGAGTGCGTCGAATTCGAGGATAAGACGGAGCATATCTTGTTGTTTTTCAAGCGATGCGAACGTATCGATTTCGTGGAATGCGTTTTGGTGCAAATAGTCCTCTCTTATGGACTTTGCCGTCTCCATCGTAAGACGATTGTTCGGAGAGAGTGCGTCCATACCGACGAGTCGCACGATTTCGTCAAGTTGCGCCTCTTCCTGAAGTATACGCATACACTTTGCTCTTAGTCCGCCCCATTCGTCACCGACGTGGTCGCTGTACCAATCGGCAAGTTTGTCCGCATAAAGCGAGTAACTTTGAATCCAATCGATTGCCGGGAAATGACGCTTGTATGCGAGCGATGCGCTGAGTCCCCAGAACACTTTGACGATACGAAGCGTTGCTTGCGATACGGGCTCAGACAAGTCGCCGCCGGGAGGAGATACCGCGCCGATTGCGGTGATAGAACCTATCGTGTCGTCTTGACCGAGCACCTTGACGATACCCGCTCTTTCGTAGAACTCCGCAAGACGGGAAGAAAGATATGCGGGATAGCCTTCTTCACCGGGCATTTCTTCGAGACGACCGCTCATTTCGCGAAGAGCCTCTGCCCAACGAGAAGTGGAGTCCGCCATAATTGCCACGGAGTAGCCCATATCTCTGAAGTATTCCGCAATGGTGATACCCGTATAAATGGACGCTTCACGAGCAGCAACCGGCATATCCGACGTGTTTGCGATAAGCACGGTACGTTTCATAAGCGGTTGACCGCTCTTTGGGTCGATAAGAGTCGGAAACTCGTTGAGAACGTCCGTCATCTCGTTTCCGCGTTCACCGCAACCTACGTATACGATGATATCCGCGTCCGCCCATTTTGCAAGTTGGTGTTGAACGACGGTTTTTCCGCTTCCGAACGGACCGGGGACTGCCGCCACACCGCCTTTTGCAATCGGGAAAAGCGTGTCGATGACTCTTTGTCCCGTGACGAGAGGCGCTTTGGGTGACAACTTCTCTCTATACGGTCTGCCTTTTCTGACGGGCCATTTTTGTAGCATGGTAACGTTTACGTCACCCTTTTCCGTCTCTACGACGGCAACGGTTTCGTCAACGGTAAATTCGCCTTTTTTGATTTCCTTAACGACGCCTTTTACGCCGTAAGGTACCATAATTTTGTGCAAAATGAGGACGTTTTCTTGCACCGTACCTATAACGCTTCCGCTCTCCACTTGCGTACCGACCGTGACGACGGGGTTGAATGCCCACTTCTTGTCGTGATCGACGGCGGGGATATAAACGCCTCTTTCGATGCGATCGCCCGAAGCTTCTTTAAGCTTTGCAAGCGGACGTTGAATACCGTCGTAAATGCCCTCGATAAGACCGGGGGCAAGCTCCACCGACAAGGGCGCGCCCGTAGTATAAACGTTTTCGCCGGGGCCGAGACCGCTCGTTTCCTCGTAAACCTGTATGGAAGCGCGATCACCGCGCAATTCGATGATCTCACCGATGAGTTTTTTCTCACTGACGTGTACGACGTCGTACATTTTGCTTTGGGACATACCCTCGGCAACTATCAACGGGCCGGACACTTTTACAATTTTGCCAGTTTCCATTATTTGTCCTCTTTATCGAATAATATGTCTGCGCCAATCGCTTTTTCGACGTTGGCTTTTATCCCTTTCATACCCGTGCCCGCATTGCCTTCCGCCGAAGGAATGGGGACGATAACGGGATAGGGACGAGTTTGATATCTTTTGATAATCGACTCGGCGTCTTGATAAACTTTTTCCGTGACGAAAATCACGGCATAATGCCTTGCAAGAGCGTGAATTTTGTCGATTGCTTCGCTAACTCCCGCAACGGGAAATACGTCAAGACCTATTGCCTTGAATGCAAGCACGGAATCTTTGTCTCCGACAACCGCAACGCCGTTACGCATAAAGTTCACGCATCCTTTCTTTTATTATTTGCGGGTCCACGTGGTTTTTGATGCCCGCAACGATTAGTTTAACCACTTTAAGTTCCGTCTTTTTGGTGAGATAGTACGCTACAATCGGCGCAATGGAGAACATATCGAAGTCCGCGTCTTTCCACTCTTTGAGAAGCGCGTTTTCGCTTGCCACTTCAAAAGCCACCACGTTTTTGCTTTGCGCCAAATCGGACGCAATCTTTTCAAACTCGGTGCCTTTCATGTTGAGTGCGAACGTGTCGAGAGTGGTGTCTTGCTCTATAAAATTGGCAAGCGGTATCTTTCCGCCCTCTATGAAGCACGCCCTGAAAAACTCTTCGTCAAGACCGAGTTTTTGCGCACGCGCAAACGCTCCTATATTGGCAAAATCAACCTTTTTCTCATAGTACGCCTTTGCCTCTTTTCCGCTCTTTGAGACGGACGAGAAGATATGCTCGTACATTTTTTTGTCGAGATAGTTGTCGATTGCACGCGGATTGGGGTTTTCACCGTTCAAAATTTCCGAAACGCCTTTTATCGCGCTCAAAAAATGTTTGTCGAAGCCCACGATTTCTTCCACACTCAACGCCTCTACGATTTTTTGCGTCTCGTAAAGTCCGTCGGGTAAGAAGTGCGTATCGTCGCTCTTGGTGGCGTACGCTTTAGACGCGATTTTCAAATTGACGTAATCGTTTTCAAGCAAAAACACGTCGAGTGCGCCTTTGACGTTCATCTCTTTGAGCAGTGTGCAAAGGTTTTCTTCCTCGTTTTTGAAAACCGTGTCGAAATCCTCGTCCTCGGTGGTCATACCGTTTGCGAGACCTAGTTCTATCACGACTTTCATAGCGTCTTTAACGTTTTGCGCGTCAAAAAGCCTCTGCACACCTTGAAGTGTGAGAAGTTTGCTTTCACGGCTTTTTATTTGGGCGTTTTGAAAGACGAACGAGTTTGACATCAGCCGAAAATTTCCTTTGCGATTTGCGTTTCGAGTTCTTCTTTGAGAAGTTGCGTTTCAACGTCCAGAGTGAAGTTTTTGTCCACTCCTTTACTCTTTATCACGATACCGCCGTCAAAATCTCCGAGTTCGTCGCAAAGAGTGAGGGTTATTCCCTTCTCGTTTGCAAACTTTTCAAGCGACTCTTTTGTGACGATATCCTTTTCTCTTTGAGATATCACCACTTCGTCACCGTCCTCGGCATTTTGAAGCATCGCGAAAACAAGCGCGGTGTAACGCTCTTTATCGAGGTTTTTCAACTTGTCAAGCGTACGGGCAAATATCCTATCGAGGATTTGCGCCTTTGCGGACAATTGCAGTTTTCTTGCGTCGAGTTCCGCCACCGTTTTGGCACGCGCCTCCAAATCGAGCACTGCCTTATCCGTGTCCGCTTTACTGTTGTAAATATACCCCTTGCACGCTTCGGCGGTATCTGCAATAATCTCGTCGGCTTTGTTCTTTGCCTCACCGATGATTGCGTCCGCTTTTAGTCGTGCGTCGGACAATATTTTGTCGATAATTGCTTCTTTGCTCATAATTCTTATGCAATAAGTGCCAATGCAGCCGCTGCCGCTCCGCTTGCTTCGGGAACTACTTCGCGAAGGCTTTCCGTTGCAGGCATCATAACGCCGAGAAGGGATACGAGCAATGCCAAAACCGCGTACGTTTCAACCATAACGGTCAAGATGATTGCCTTACCGCTTTCTTCGGGACGTTTTGCAACGAGTGCGATACCGCTGCACGCCACTCTCGATTGATAAAGCGCACTGATAAGACCGACGATTGCCATAGGAAGGCACGCTGCGAAAATACCGAGTCCGCCCGTGATTGAAAGTCTTTCCACAGAGCCGAACATATCGATTTTGACAAAGACCAAGAACGCAACGAGCAAGCCGTAGATACCTTGCGTACCGGGCAAGAGTTGCAAAACGAGGCATTTAGAGAATTTGTCGGGGTCTTCGCTCGTTACGCCTGCCGCCGCCTTACCTGCGACGCCGACGCCGATTACCGAACCTATACCTGCCATTGCCGCTGCCAAAACCGCACCGATGATGGCGATGAAAGTTCCAAGTGTTAGATTGCCCATTGTATTACCTCCTACTTTTCCAAGTATGTGTATTTTGTATTCGTTCCGAAAGGCATAAAGACGTGTCCTCCGCCTTCGTAGAATTTTCCGTAAAATTCGATATATTGCAGTCTGCAATTGTGCACGTACGCGCCGAGCGTGGATATCGCTATGTTGAATACGTGTCCCACGAGGAATATCGGCACGCAGAGAATATAACCTATCGCAATGATATTTTGCGGGAAGAATCCGAGCACCACCGAACAGATTTGGTTGACGACGAGTGCTACGACGCTACCCGAGAGCGCAAGTCCGAAAAGTCGTGCATAAGAGAGGATATCCGAAAGAATATTGACGCCGTCGTACAGTTTTCCGAAGCCCGTTAGGAAGCTCGTAACCGCTTTTATTCCCTTCTTGCCTCTCACGTTTGAGAGCACCAAGAGGAACGCACCGCCCGCCATAAGACCTATCCCCACCCATTTGATGACGGGTTTGTCTTTGAAGAAGAGCATTGAGAGCGCAAGCATTATGATACCCGCAAATATCAAATACCACGTGCCTACTTGACAGAATGCGTCGAGAACACGCTTTTTGCGGATGAGGTTGATTGCGTTGAGAAGCATACCCACGACTATATGCACGAAGCCGAGCGCAAAGGATATTCCGAGCAATATCAGCGGTCCTTTGCCTTCGAGCGGTTGCACCACTTGCAGTTTTTCAAGGAACGTCCCCGATATGTCGAGTCCGAACCAACCGCCGAACAACGCGCCCCATATAAACGTACTCACACCGCCCATTGCAACGACTGCGATAAGTCTGCCTTTGCCGGGAGTGGGCTTCTTGACAAGATACATTATAAGTCCGCCAAGCGCCAAAATTATACCGTACGCCGCGTCCGCCATCATCATTCCGAACAGTAAGAAGTAGAATACCGACATCACGGGATTGGGGTCTAAATCCGAAAAATAGTTGGGCGCGCTGTACATATTGGTTATGTCTTGATAGTTCTCGACAACCTTGTTATTGCGCACGTAAGACGGCACCGCCTCACCCTCTTGCGGCTCTCTAAACTCGTACACGAAGGTGTCTCCGAGTTCGTCAAGAGTCGTTTTGAGAGTCTCTTCGTATTCGGCGGGATACCACGCTTCCATAACGAAACTCTTTTGCGTGGTCGCAAATCCGTCAAGTGCCTCGCTGTGTTGTATCGCAACGAGATAATAGTCGTAAAGCGTCTTTAAATCACCCACGTACATATCCTTGACAAGCGCACGAGTGACAAGTTCCATGCTTTCTTCGTCCAGTTCCTTGAGCTTGTCTGCAAGACGATTGACGTTTTGCATCGGCGTAGTGTCGTCGTCCGTAGCAACCCTCGTAAACTCGCAATCTTGCAACGCCCTAAAAAGCTCGTCCGCATCGTCTTTGTGCGCAATTGCCACGAAAGGTTGCACTTTGGATTGTTTCAAAAGCTCGATATAAACAGACGGAGTTGCGTCTATAAATTGTTGCAATTTGACGGTGTTTTGAGAGGGAATATAACCGAGCACGACGACCGTTTTGTCCCCGTCTTTGAAGTAGGAATACGGTTGACGCAATTGGGAGAAAATCTTGTGACTTTCCATTTCCGTTCTCGTCTTTTCCTTGATTGCGACGATTTCTTTTTGACGCGCGTTGATTTCTTCGAGGTCGGAAACGTTTGCCATAAGCTCCACCTCTTTCGAGCCGATAAGGTCAAAATCGTCAAAACTCATAATGTCGATTTTGGAAAGAGAAGGAGTTTTTATAGGTGTATAAATGTACGGATACTCGCTTTTTTCCGTTTGTTTTGCAAGTTTTTCCGCAAGTTTTTCTTGTTCTTTGAGATATTTGAAAGCAAAAGTTATTCTTGCAAGTTGCACTTTTGCCTTTTCCACGGCAGCGGAATTGTCAAGGCGCACGGTATTCTCGATATCGTGCGTACGCGCAATCTCAACGTTCTTGGAACGTTGCAAAGCCTTGAACAATTTGTGTCTGTCCGAGCGGTGCGCAATGAGCACCAGCTTCTTCATCTCAACAATCATATCGTATATTTCGCACTCCGTGCGAGTGATATTCTCGCTTCGCGAGAGTTATATTGTGGCGTTGCCACAGTGATATTTTTGGCTTGCGCCAAAAATGATATCGTTGCTGTTGCAACGGTGATATTCGCACTTCGTGCGAGTTTTGGAATATTCCATTAGCGCAATTCATTGCGCCTAACGGCTCTCGTAGACAGGCGGAGCAGTAATTAATAACTCCACGAAAAGTTGTTGTGAGCATCAACTATCCGTCCGAGCAACCGCCGAGCCGTCTCAAGGTTGCGAGACCTTACGCACAAAAGCAATGCTCCGATTGCTTTTGTGTAGGACGTTTGCGCCTAAATATGTGTCAAGTTATCTCGTAGAGATAAGTGACACGTGTTTAGCATTCGGCGCAAAGAAAATTATCAATTTTCTTTCTCACCGCAATATTTTGCGATAAGCACTTCCACGAGTTTGTCCGCTTGCTCTTCGATATCGGAATTTTTGTCCTCAATCAGTTTGTCTGCCACTTTTTGACCTTTTTTGAGGATTTCCTCACGTTTGATATTTGCGCGTTTTTCCGCGGCGGCGAGAGCGTTGCGTTGGTCGTCTTTACATTCGAGCAAAGTGGCTTTTTTCTGCTTTTGGGCATCGAGTTCCGCTTGCAAGACTATTTGTTTGCCCTCTGCATACGCGTCTTGTGCGATTTGCTCGGCTTTTGCCTCCGCCTCTCTTATATCTTTCAATACCTCGTCAATCATTGCGCTCTATTTCCTCGATTTCATTTATCATATCAAGGCGTTTTTGATGCCTTCCGCCCTCGTACGAGGCGTTGTACCACGCCGCAACGATGTCTTTTGCCTCTTCGGGCGTAACCACGCGTCCGCCGAGTGCCAAGACGTTGGCGTCGTTGTGACGTCTGGTCATCTCCGCCATAAAAGCGTTGACGGCAAGCCCCGCCCTTATACCTTTGACCTTGTTGGCGGCAATTGATATGCCTATGCCCGTACCGCACATAATCACGCCGAGATCACACTCACCGCTTGCAACTGCTTTTGCCACTTTGTAGCCGTATTTGGGATAGTCCACAGATTCGGTCGAATCGCAACCGAAGTCAACGACCTCCGCCCCCAAACTTTCAAGCGTAGCCACAACGGCATCTTTGAGCGAAAAACCGCCGTGATCGCAACCGACAGCAACTTTTGCCATACGCATAGCACACTCCATAATATGATATGAATATTTTACACCGAAACGATGTATTTTTCAAGCCCAAAATGTCTAAGAAATGTATATTAATACTATTTTAATCGAAAAGCATACAAAGACGTGGATTTGTACTAACAAAACGAGTTTTGAATAATTAATAATTAATAATTAATAATTGTGGAATATTAGAAATATACCATATAAACCAAAAACTCATTTAAGCGCGCGAAACATTTTATCATTCAAAAACTCAGTTAAGTGCGGTATTTGAATGCATAACGAGAAAGAGCCGTCCGAGGGGCAACCCTAATTTACTAATCGTAAATGAGTTGACAATCGGAGGGCTCTGCCGAAGTTAGGCGTCAAATAACGCACTTAAATAAGTTTTTTGAGGTGTTTCTTGCGGACAATAATACCCACCACGCTCGCCACTACTATGATGAGTACGACGAGGATTGTGCCGACAGTGACGCCGATTTCCCATGGTTCGAGCGAAGGCGGATTGACGTCGACAAAGACGAGTGCGGACACGTAATCGGTGGTGTACTCGATATGACCGTCGTTGACGGTGTAGTCGGTGAGCTTTTTGAGTGTACCGTCTTTGGTTACGGTGTAAAGAGCGATGCCCTTCATATTATTTCTGACGGTGCTTGGAATTGCAACGCTGACAGAAGTGTTTTCACCGTTGAGGACGACGAGTTGATTGTCGCAATAAAGTTCCATCTTTACGACCGCCGCCACGCGTGCGTCGTCTTTTAGACCGGCCGCCGACGAGAGTGCATGCATAAATTGCTTGATTACCGCAACGTAGTTGATATCGCTTGCAACGATGCTGTTGGTGATATCTCTTACTGCAAATCTGTTGGCAACGATGCCTTCACCGTCAACCTTAATAGAGCCGCCGTCGCTATCGAACGCATTTGCGGTGAGTTCGATCACACCGGCGTTGCCGACCAAAGCATAGTTGCCGGCAATATCATCGCTGGCGATAGACACCGTGAAAGAGTACTTGCCTGCGCCTTTGATTAGTTTCTCGTTTCCGTTTGCGTCCTTTGCAAAAGTCAATTTGGTCATAGCCTTGGTGATTTCGATTGCGGAATTGTTTCTATATCCGTCACCCATAGCCACCGTGTAGTCGACGGTGTAATCCGCATTGGGATCATACGTCGCTCTAAGCTTGGTGATGCTGGAATTGTCTTGTTGCACCTCGGTAGTTGCGCTGTAACCCGTCTTGTCAATAGTTACGTTGACGACCACTTGATTGATGACGAATTTGGACTCGACTTCTTCCTTCTTGTAGTTGGGATTGTTGGTCTCGAATGCATCTGTGAGGCGGAACGTAACGATATAAGTGCCTGCGTTCTTGATTTCTGCGGAATTGAGCACGTCCTCGTATTGACCGTTTTTGTAGAGCTTGTAGGACATCTCGTAATCGCCCGCGACCAAGCCGTTAACAATACCCTCGTGTACGGTTATGGAATTGACGGGATAAGATTGTGCCTTTCCGTTGTAGTAGACGTAGGAAGCCGCCGCTTTGAGTTGTGCGGACGCTTTTTCAATGACGATAGTAACCTCATCCGTACTTCTCCACTCGATGAAGTAACCGTTGGGGTCGTTGTCGTCAACCTTGACAGAGCGTTTGACGTATACGTAACCGGTATGCGTACCCGCGTCTCTTGCCTCTTTCTCTTCGCCGTCCTTGATGTATCTCACTTCGTCTCCGGGCTTTACGCCTTTAAGCACGTCGAAAACTCTGTTGATACCTTTCTTTTCCGTCTTGTCGTAGGTGTAGGTAAAGGTGTTGTTGGCAGTATTTATGCTGATACCGTCCATTTCCGGAAGTTTGATGGTGAGCGTAGACGCTTTCTTGGTTATTTCTCCGCTTGCGAAGGAATATACGAATTCATACGTATCTTTGCCGTTTGCGTCCTTGACAACGTTGCCGCTCTCGTCCTTAACCGTAGTTGCTCTGAGCGTAGACGCGTCGCCGATGACGACGTTATAGTTGCTTATCGGCGCGAAGTCGTCATAACTGTTAAGTCCGCTCGGAAGCGCAAGATAGTAGACGTAATATTCGTTTGCGCCGAGTTTGTCGCTCGTCTTTGCGTACTTGTCGGCTTTGGTGTACTCACCCGTGAGCGAGTTGTATACCGCAAGCACCACGACAGGACGATAATCCACCCCGTGAGCGTCTACGAAAATATTCAATCCGTCACCCGATGCGATACCTTCAAACAAAAGGTCGATTACAGGATCCGTGCCGGCGTAAGTCTTGATGTGGTTGATACCCGCGGTGGTAACGTAAAGCGTTCTCTTAACGACTACGAGTCTGCTCGTACCGTCATTGCCGTTGCCCGTGTAAACGAACTTGAATCCGAAGTTGTTTGCACTGCCGTCCGCAAGGTAGTAGGATTTGGATATCTCACCCGCGTTCGGTTTGTTGGAATTGAATCTCGTCGTCGGCTTCGGCAAGCTCGAAATGGCGTTGCCCACTTCACCGCCGAGTCTGAAATATTCACCTCTCGCACCGTTTTCCGCTTTGACGTACTCACCATCTACAAGGTTGTAGGTGTAAGCATTGATTTGAGCGAGGTATTTTGCATTGTCTTGATTATCTTCCAACCCGACTATCGCAATGAAGTCCGTCGTTGCGACGAAGAAGGATTTGAGCGAAGCGTTCCAATTCAACGCGTACGACGTGTTGTCTGCCCCGACGAGAGTGTAGTCAACCGTACCGCCGACGTTGCCGAGTGCGGTGCCGTAAACCATTTCACCGTCTTTCAAGCTTGCGGTGATAGCACGCTTTTGGATCTTTGCGGACAATTTTGCAGTGTATGTGTCACTGCTCACACCGCTGTTTGAGCTCTCAATAGTGTAGTTGTCTGCATCCGTACCGTCGAGACCGGACGCCGTAAACACTACGTACATTGCGTTGGTGTACGCACTGTTATATTCCGCCGATACGTTCTTGACGTGCACGTCGTCGCCCTTGATAACGTTTGCTATACCCGTTGAAGTGAGTCTGTAAGCGTCTGTTGCGGGGTTGGTGCCTTGGACCGTGCCGTAGAACTTAGTCGTACCGTCATATTGCTTGTTGTACATCTTGTTTGCAACGTCCGTATCGAGTTTTGCGATACTGTTTGCCGTGATGTAAACGCCTCTTTGATTGATTTTGCCTTTGCCCGTGAGATAGCTCATCGGTGCGTCGAGGTTCTTGGCAGTGCCCGTATAATCATCGGACACGAGGTAGACCTCTTCGCCGTTCACTTTGTAGCGACCTACAATATAGTCTTTTGCAGCGGTCTTGTCCGCGTCGTCGACGTACTTGGACACGGTGCGCAATCTATAATAGTATGCGCTTGCCGTGGCGGGAACGCTTTGCGGATAGTAATGGATGCCGTCCTTGTCCTCGTATGCAAGCATATCCGAATCGCGACCATCCTCTCTGACCGTCGTCTTGTAGGTAATCACGTAGTTGATATCGAACCCGCCCGCATTGGTAAGTGTGGGATTGTACACGTTGCCGTCCTTAAAGTCGACGTTTCTGTCCGCATCGAGCACGACGTTTTTGTCGATGAAGTACGCTCCTCCACCCGTTGCGACGTTGTAGTTGCGGATTTCATTTTCGATAACGCCGTTGAGAGTGTAGGTTATCTTGTTCTTTACGATATCGGAGTATCCCGTATACACTCTTTCGCCGAGGTCAACTTCGACGGTTATGGGTTTTTCAACGATAGTACCGGTAATATTGTTCGCGTACGCGCCCGCGGATTTATCAAGATAATAGTTATTTATTATTCTATTATCAATTCCATTACCGCTCTTCAATTTCAATTGCGGAGCAGACACAGTTACTTTGATATTCTTGCCCACTTTTGCGGAAGCAAACGTACCGTCCGCAACGATTTCGAGCATGTCTTTGTGGATAGCAAGCACGCCCTCTCTGTTTCCGCCGTCGACGGGAACTTGAATGGTTATCGTAGCGTTCACCGAACCGTCGTACACTTTTTGTCCGATTTGGAAGTCGTTGGTGATGAGTTTGATATTCTTCTTGGACACCTTGACCGCTTGCAAAATCTCGTAGTCTGCAATCGTGCCGATTTGTACGTCTTCAAACGCCATATACTCCGATCCGCTGTAAACCGAACCGTAAATTCTGTAATTTTTGAGGATAGACGCGTCGTCTGCACCGATGACGAGGCCGGAAACCATAACGTTGTGTCCGATTTCGTTGCCGTCGGCGTCAACAGCCACGTTTGCGTCGAGTGCGCCTGCGTAAGATAGTGCATACGTCACGCCCGCCCCCATAGTGATATGCGCAAGTTCCTCTCTGAGGTTGTCCGCATAATAGAGCGTGGTAAAGTCGTTTCCGCTTCTCTTGGTCGCTTTCACGTCCGTCGTGTTGTCGTAGACTTTGCTTGCAAACGCGACGTTGGGTATAAGTCTTGCTTTTGCGATTTCGACGGTAAGCCCTGCGAACTCGTTGTTGATGTCGTTGACGTCCACTTCGTAGTTTGCATTGGAAATCTTGGTGTTTTCTGCGGAAATCGTCACTTGATGTTGACCGAAGTCTTTGCCGTTTGCCGTACCGGCAAGTTTAAGTCCCACGGACTCGATGCTGTCACCCGTTACGAGTGCGTTGTCTGCAAACGTATAGTTGACGTCGACGTTCGTCGTCGAGTTGTAGTCGCGATTGACGGGTGCGACGGTTGCAAAGCTCGACGCGTTGAGTACCTTCTTGGCAATAGTCGCTTTGACGTTGCGCACGGTAAGTTCGATGGTGTTGCCCACCACTCTGATATCGACGTCGTTGTCCTTGTAGTCGTATACGCTACTCGCGTTAAGATCACCGTTTGCAAACGTAAACACCAGTTTGACTCTTGAAATAAGGTATCCCTCACCCGCATTTACGCCCGAGAACACACCGCTCTCTTCCACGATCAACGTCTTATCCGCCCCGCGAAGCATTGCCGTGCTTGCGTATTCCGTCTCGCTCATTGCGATGATAACGTTGTCGGCATAAAGCACGTTGGTGTTGTCATACTCTTTGACGATAGACACGTCTTTCTTGGCGATACCCACGCGTTTGAACATAATGTAGATATTATCGTTCTTTGCACCGTCGGTATAGGAGTTGTCGATATACACGATTTCAACCGTCGTGCCGTCGATGACGAAGTTTTCGCCGTCCTTGTTGCCGATCACTTTAACGCTTGTATGACCGTCGTTGACTATATTAGCAAGCGAGTAGTTTGCGCTTTGTTCACCCGTGAGTGCAAATCCGCCGAACACGATATGCGAAGCGACGTCGCTCTTGCCGTCACCGATTTCGGTGTATCTCATATCGTTTGCAACGAGTTTGACCTTGTCCGTTGCAAGCGCGAGTTGAGAAGTGAGATCGTACATGGTTACGCCCGCCGCATCGTAGTCGACGACGTTATTACCATTGAAGGATTTGCTCAAGCCGACGAGGTTTGCGGTGTGAATTACGATTGCCTTCGGAGAAATCGTAAAGCGTGCGTCCTTATACTCACCGTCGACCGCCGCATTTGCGACAAAGTTGTCGTTGTCGATTGCAAACGCTTTGCTGACTACGTAACCGTAATAATAGTTATCGTTCGTCAAAACGCCATCGTAACGAGTGCCGTATGCGGTAAATTCGCCGTTCTTGTTGTATTTTGCTCTTGCGAAAGAACCGCTTACGCTCGCGAGCAAATCGTTATAATTGATACCTGCGTAATTGTCGGATTTTCCGAACGCTACGCCGTTTACTTTGACTATTTCGTATCCGATGCCGTATGCGGAGTCCGCGTCGCCGTACACTTTGTCAAAAGCCGTTGCCGTGGGTCTGATTTGCACCGTTGCGGGCGTGATATTGACGATTGCGGGCTCGACGTTGACGTTTGCGTCTTGGATTTCCACGCCGTCCTTGTAAAGTTTTACGTTGGAGAACGTCGCAACGTATCTACCAACCGGAATATACGCTCCTGTGTAAGACAAGTCCATAATCCAGTCGATACGGTCGAACACAACGCTTTCGTCGTCGCACTCGTAAGTGAAGTCTTTTGCGTCGTAGGTATTAGTATTAGGCACTGTTTCGCCGTAAACGTAGGTGAATTCCTTAATTGCTTTGACGATGACCGTGCCCGCTTTTGCGATATAAATCACGTATTGTTCTTGCGATTTGAGCGATATTGCGATATTGCTATCGTTGATACTTGCAAGCAAAATTTTAAAGCCCGTTGCGCCTTGATATTTGTCCGTATTATAGTCGCTCTCGTCCAATACCGTGCCGTTTTCGGCAAGCGAAAGTTTGCCTTCCAACAATTCTGCGATAAGGTCTACAAGGAACGCATCTTTTGCGTCGAGCGCGTAGCTCGGCACAATACCTTCTGAAGACGGCGTAACACCGCTCTTGACCACTGCGAATTGACCGCTTACGTCAATTTTCACTGGTCTTTGAGTGATGGTGAAGCCCTCTTGCGTCTGAAGTGTTATTCTGTAATTGCTTCCGACGTCAAACAAGCTTTTGTCCGTATTGAAAGAGTAGTTCCATACAAGTTCACCCTTATCACGAGTGATACGGTCGCCCGCCTCGTAGAGGTAGAATCCGTTTTTGTTGCCCGCAGCGGTATAAGTCGTTGCGTCGAAGATTTCCGCAAGAATATCTTGCGCAGTTTTTGAGGTGTTGAACGCGAGATCGCTTTCTTTTACGCCGAAGTAGAATTTGGGATCGGCGTCGCCGTACACTTTGGTTGCGGCTTGCGTATAAACGTCGATATTGCGTTGCGTTACGCGGTGTTGAGCCGTCATAAACGCGATATCGTAGTTTGCCACGCCGTTGAGAATCGTATCGTCTTTAAGTACGACGTTGTAGAAACCAACCGAATAGAAGCCCTTGGGATCGTAGTTTGCCACGTCGAGAGCAAGCGCGAGCATAGCCTCGGTTACACCCTCCTTTGCCATATCTTCGAGAGCGATGCCCGAAACGGTGTATTTGAGGATATCCGCAAGATCAGTGCCGTAAGGCGCGCTGGTTTCGACCGCGCTGATGACAATTCTGCCTTTGGTAACGGTGACCGCAATTTTATTGAAGAGTTGATCGCCCTCTCCGTTCATATTGAAGTCCGCCGTGACGTAATTTGCGTTGTTTTTGTCGATAAAAATCTCTACGAAGTAGTTGCCGGGGTTGGTCGGAGCCTGTGCAAGTTCCACGCCGTTCTCGTCAAAGTAACGATAACTGAAGCTCGACGCCGACACTGCGTCCGTAAACGTCATCTCGACGGAAATCGGACGAGAATTGTATGCAACCGTAGAATTGGTGACGGTATAATCCACCACTTTTCTGTACGCAAACTCGACGTTGAGCGTCTTTGTATTGTCAAGCATACCGAGATTGTCCTTGTCGTCGATTGCAAGTTTTATCGAATCGTTTTGTGCATAATTTATATAGTCTTCGTTATCCGCGTCCGAAATCGTCCAATCGCGAGACGGCATATAGTTGTAAAGCACTTTGCTTGCATTGCCGTTGACGGTAAGAGTGAGTGCAAACGGCACGAAATCTTCACCGAGAACGGTATTTAGCGTTGCCACTTCACCTCTCGTGAATTTGGTCAAAGCATTGCCTTCCGCATCGACGGAAACTATGCTTGCCGAAGCGTCCGCAACGGAGTTCTTGCCGAGTTTTGCGGAAAGCGTATAAGTTGTGTTATCCGCAAGTATATAGTAGGTTTTGAGGTCGGACACGTTCCCTGCTTGGTCGACTGCCCACACGTAGATAACGCGCATACCCGCACCGCCGCCGGGGACGATACTCAACGCGCCGTTTTCGAGCACCGTACCGCCTTCTGCCATATTGTCGCCGGTTAAGTATTGCAATCTGTCGAAATATCCCGCGCTATTGTCGGTTATCGTGCCGTAAACGCCCTCGATACTCTTTTCTCCGAGTGCAACGAGCTGTGCAAGATTCTGCACCACTTTGATGCCGTAATACACTCTGACGTCCTTGCCGTATTCGCTTGAAAGGAACACGTCGGTAAAGTCGATGCTTGCGGAGTATTTGTCGTAAGCACCCGTGTACCATTGTCTGTCGCTATAAGAGGGCAACGCCTCGTAACTGTCAAAGTTTTTGCTAAACGGCGTATCGTCACCCGACACGAATTCCGGAGCAATCGGGTTGTCTGTATCTATAAGCACCTTCACGCCGCCAACCCACGTCGAATCGACATAGCTGTGGCCTTGGTGGAAGTCCATGTCGTCAATGGTTGCAAATCCGCCCGTGTAGAGCGTAAACGCCGTCGTCCACTCGATACTGTCCGCATTGATGACAAAGCGCAAAATTCCGCTATTGGTGCTTGCCTCGAAGATATACTTGACGGTCACGGTATGATTTCCTCCCTCACCCGAGAGAGTGATTGTAGTCTCGTTGTTTTCAACCGCCGTCGCACCCGTCGAGGTAAGCGAATTATAGTAAGAAGCAAGTCTGCTCGTATACACGCCGTCCACGATTGCGTTTTCAAATTTGAATACGTGATAGGACATCAAGTCCTCAAAAACGAGCGTATTGCCCGAGAAACCGAGCGCGCCGAGCACAATATCGAGCGTCGTAACGCCTTTTGCCCACGTTCCGTTTTGAGAAGCGGAGATAGTTTGATTAGTTCCGTCCGCTTTGAGAATATATGACAAGTCAACGTTGTAATTGGGCGTATCGAAGTCCGCTTTCACGTAGTACGAAGACGTCGTCGCGCTCATATTGCCCGCAAGGTCAATCGTATAGAACGTGAAGAGATAATATCCGTGTCCCTTTGCTCCGCTCTCGCTCGTAACCTTGCCGTCCGTTCCGAGAGTGCCGATAGCATCGTAGTTTGCCGAGCCGTAGCTCTTTGCCTTGCCGTCCGCAAAGTTATAATCGAAGGTAAAGCCCTCGCCTACACCTATTGGTTTAAGTCCCGAAGCGAGCAATTCCGCAATGGACGCAAACACGTGGGCACTGCCGAGCCCCGCAAGTTCGTCCGCTCTTTGAGCCGTGAAGAACCACACACGCGGAGAATAGCTTGCCGCACTCGTATCTTCGGGAATTTCAAATTCCGAACCGACTTCCAAAATATTGGAATAAAGCCAAGCAATCGAGGAAGCGTCCGCTTTCATATATTCGTTGTCGGAGATAGGCGTGCCGTTGTCGTTGAGGCTCGTGTCGATACCCGCAACTTCGAGACGCGTCGTCGTGCTCAAACCGCTGAAATCGGTCACCACCGTTTGTACGGTTGCGTTGGTTGTAAAATAGATAGAAACGACCACTCTTGCGCGATTGGTACGAGTTACGGTTGCGTAACCTGCGGAGACGGCGTTGCCGTCCGTGTCGGAGACCGTAATTTCTTTCGTTTGAGAGCCGTATGAATTTCCGCTTGAATCGTAAATATCGAATACGGTATCGCCCACTTGTACGGACTTGATACCGCTTGCGTTGATATAATGGTCGTTGGATGCATTATTCCAACTGATATTGCTTCCGCTCACGGACAACGTCTTGTCTCCTGCGCCGACTTTTGACAACAATGTCTTGTCAAATGCGTCGGGGTCGATAAAATAATCGTTAATCAATTCGTCAAATGTCTTATCCGTGCGGTTGAACATATCGACGTATTCCGTCTGAGCAAATTTGTAATAGTCTTTGCCGTTAAATTTGTCTATCGCTTTGTTTGTATAAGATGCCAAAGTACCCGTTCCGTTGGCAACTTTATCCGTTTTGAGGAATTTTTTGATTGAATCGAAGTATACGGAGAAATTGGACGCCGTATTCGTATCCGTAACGTACGGAGCATAACCCGAACCGCTCGTACCCTTTACGTAATCGTTTTGCAAGCCAACGTATTTTGAACTTGTGACGGGCGCACCGCCGTCAACCATATTGTCGTTAACTGAAATTTCGACTTTAACCGAGTTGAACACAACTGTCTGTTTGATAGGGTCGGTAAATATGGTTTGGTTTTGTGCGGTAGAATATGTTTCAAACGCAAGATACGGTTTGGTTCTCGTAAGCGTGACGGTGCTCGCATATGCGTCACGAGGCTCACTACTGCTTGCCTTTCCGAGAATAGCAAGGGCAAGCGCGCCGCTTTGCCTATCGCTTCCGCCCTCGAAAGATACCGATGCGTCAATCGTGACTTTAACGTCGTATCCCACTTGAATTGCGGTGTTTACGAAATCACCCAAGTCCAAGTTTATTCTTGACGTAACTTGTATGTATTTCGTTGCACGGCCGTCGGCCTGGACATAATACTGATTATTGTTTGATGTTGTGATGTTCACGTCAACACCGGTATCTTCCGGCTTATAAACGCTGACGTTTTCAGACGTAATCGATAGGCTCGAAAGAGATACTTGCGCCGACCAACTCTTTTTGTTGGTATTTCCATCGGGGAAGTTGAAGGCCGCCGCATTAAATCCCGAAATCTTTGCAGGTGTCGAACCACCCTTATCCGTGGTCGTTGCGTCAGCCACGTTTGCCACGTTGTCCGCGCCGATTGAGCCGACGAAATCGGAAGTCAATGCAACCGTAAACGCCGTGACAAAGACCAAAGCCAGCACAATCAGTCTGGTTGCCGTGAGAAGAAAACCTTTCAACTCTTTTTTGTTTCTCATCATAATTTCCACCTCGGGTTTTGGTGTTATGCGTATATACGCGCTCGCGCACATACGCAGATTTTTATACATTACAATATTACACGACATAAACAAAAATGTCAATATATATTTCTCAAACGGCATTGCGGTCACGACAACAAACAATATTTGTTGCCGATCACCGCATTTGTTCTCGAAATTTCTACCGCGCAACCGATACACGCTATCAGTTCGTGCAAGGATAAAAATCTTGCCACAATTTCGCTGTATCGATTGCTTGGTGGGTGCGGCTTGCGCCTTGATTCCCGCGCCACGCTCGAAATGACATAAGGAGATACTGAATTCGGGTGTGGGTGTCCCACCCATCTCGTCATTGCGTCAATGTCGAGTGAGGAAACTTGCTTGCAAGGGTTTCCGAACGATGATATTTTTGAAGTGATTGAATTTGCAGTTATGCAAATATAAGCCATAGGCTTGCGCTATAAGCGCACAATCACTGTGGGAGCGGAGCGACCGTGGCAATCCAGCGTATCGATATACGAAATATTCCGCAAATAAAAAACGCGCCGAGGCGCGTTTTGGTTTTGGGTTTGTCGATTAATCGAGTAAATTATCGTAAATAATAGAATACGTCGTTGAAGCCTTGTCAACCCAACTCTTGTAGAGATATTTGGCAAGTTGACGATTGGCAACCACAAGTTTAAGTTCCATAAGAGTGGTGATATCGTTGTTGATGCGCATAATCACCGTGTAAGTGCCGTCGGCATTTTTGGAATAATCGCAAAAATACGATTGGCGTTTTTTGAACCGCATACGATTTTCACGAGCGTATTGCACGATTTCGTCACGGATAGAAGACGGAATACGAGTGAAGAACAACGACAAGCAACTTACGCCGTCTTGGGTGATGTTGAGCATCTCGCTCTTTGGCACGCGATAGACAAGATTGGCGTCGAGAAGCTCGGCAAGATATTGCTTGCACTCCATATACGAAAGCCAATTGTTGTCGGATGAGCAGATATCCAAGAGTGTGGACTCGGCAAGAGGAATTGCCATTTTGTCGAATACGAAAAGAATAACAAGTTTTTGCACCTTGCTATCAAGCGGTTGATTCGAGCCGAAACTGTCTTGAAAGTATTCCATATTCCCTCTTGCGACAAGGATTGTCGTCAAATAAAAGCAATGCGGTTGCGTTTATCAATAGTACAACGAAAGATTGCCGTTTTCAAGTGTAAAAATAAAAATTTTGTCGAAATACAATTTATGGTATATATTCCGCAGAACAAACACAATTGCGAGCACTTGCGTATTTCCTTACGCAGTGATATTCGTGTATTGTGCAAGTTATGGCGTATTCCATTCGAGTGTGGGTGTCCCACTCTAATTGTCATTGCGAGCGTAAGCGTGGCAATCTAGGCGTCAGCCGCACCACCAAACAAGCGATATAGCGAAACTGTGATAGGAGTTTTTGTCCTTGCTTAAACTGATAGCGTATATCGGTTGTGCGGTAGTAGTTGCGAAAACAAATGCGGTTTATGACAACAAATATATTTGTTGTAATCACCGCGATGCCGTTTGAGCAACGTGACACGTGTTTAGCATTCGGCGCAATCTTGCCGTTAGGCAAAAACCATCGCAAGCATACACTTTCGCCGTTTTGTCTATTATTTTTCGGTATTTCGTCATTGACACGTTGCCAGCACCGCGCTACAATATGCTTGTAATTATTCTTTGGGTGGGTATATCCCAACCGGTGGTAATGCCGTCTTGAACGGACAAGTCCAACAGCCCCAACAGCCGATGCGGTGAGATTCCGCAACCGCCTGTAAAGTCAGACTGGGAAGGAGTAGTTTTAAGGCGCATTGCGTCTACTTATCCTTCTCCGCCAAAAACGGAGATTTTTTTATGAAAAAACAAAGTATTTTCACCATCAAATTCATCGCCTACACGGGTATGATGACAGCAATCGTTTACGTATGCACGCTTATCGGCATACCCTTCCCGGCATTCAACTTCAACATCGGTGACAGCGCAATTCTCATTTGCGGTGCGCTCTTCAATCCTTTGAGCGCAATGATTGCGGGCGGACTCGGCTCGTTCTTGGCGGACCTCACCACCTACCCTGCCACTATGCTTTATACCCTAGTTATAAAAGCCATTGAAGGTCTAGTCGCGGGTCTTATCTTCCAAGCAATCTACAAGTGGTACGACAATGTCGAGACGCCCGACAAAAAACGTTTTGCTCTCAAAGTCGTGTTTGCCGTGCTCACTTGCCTCGGTTGCTCGTTGTTTATGGCGTGCGGATATTTCATCTGCAAAGCGTTTATGTACGGCACGATAGAATCCGCACTCACCTCCTTGCCCAAAAACGTTCTACAAGCGGTCGTTTCCACTTTGCTTGCAAGCCTTGCGCTATACGCCGCACGCCTTGAAAAAATGCGTCCGAAAACGTATATGTCTTTGCTTCGTTCTTTCAAAGAAACCAAACCTCGACAGCAAAACGACGAGGTAAAAACTCAAGACGAAATAATAGTTTTGGACGATGACGAACCTTGCGATAAGCAAGACTAACAAGAATAAAAAGATTTTTATATAACAAAAACAGCACTTTATTTGCTTGTTTTGCGCAAATAAAGTGCCGTTATATTTTGTTTTTTGCGCAATTACTCATTCAAGGCGCACTTATTAACGGTATGTGCTTATTCGAAGTTGGAGGCGCAAGGCGCCGACCGTATCGAGCGCCAAGCTTGACGATTAGTACA
>URUQ01000002.1 GCA_900551145.1 uncultured Eubacteriales bacterium | reverse complement strand
ATCTACACCGTCTAATTCGTCGGCAGCGTCAGATGTGTATAAGAGACAGATCACAGAGAACTGCCGACGGCTGGCAAAGTGATTTGCACGTTGTTGAGGTTTTTGATAACGACGGTTGCACCCATAGACACACCTTCTGCTATTACCTTGACTTTCATCGTGCAAACGCCGTCTTCAATCGTCATAGATACGACGGTCATATTGTCGTTACCAATCGTTTCGCCTTTTTTGGGGACGAAAGCCTTTTCTTTGAGTGAATACTTATATTTGCTTCCGTCAAAAAAGTTTTCAAGCTCGTCCGAGCCTTGGGGCGTATCGACCTCATCAGAAACTTCCGTCTTTTGCCATACGCCATTGGAGTCTTGCGTATAAGCGTAAGTTTTAGTTCCTATCGTCTCAAAATAAGTCTCGCTAGACGTTAAAACGGCACTATTCCACATTTTATTGCCATCATACTTGAGGGTATTGGTCATTTCCACACCGAAAAATCCTACCGACGTAACGATTTCACCGCTTTGTGCGTCTTTGAGTTGTTTGCCGAAGTCGTAAATGTCACTCGTCTTGTTGCAAGCGGTAAATGCAAGGCAAGAAAAACTTAAAATCAATACCGCTACGATTGCGAAAAAAATTTTCTTTTTGTTCATATTATCCCCCGTAATAGTTTTTGGTGATTTCATTATACGAAAAATCGACGCGGTATGTCAATAGCAATATTAAATTCCCCCTATTGGTACAATCTTCAGCATATAGAAAAACGAAGGTGAATCCTTCGTTTTTGACGTTTTATCATATAGTTTCGTACGGATAAACGCTTTGTTATAGCAATAACAGCATTTGTGCGACAGATGCAACAGCAGCAACGCTGCCCATTGCCAAAATAACTATTATGTAAGAAAGTATCGTTCCAACCACTCCGAGAACTACAGCCACGAGGCAACCGATACCCGACGCACGGGCGCGTTTGGGATAATCGTTCTTCCACACGAGCCAGAGGATAAATCCGACTATCGGAATTAAAAAACCGAGGAAGCCCCAACCGACGGGATCACTTTCGTCCTTTTGCTCGGGTTGCGCATTGTACGCATCGTTTTGCGGTGCACCGTAATACGAGCTTGAGCCCACCCTGCCATATTGATTGGGCGTTGCAATATAATACTTGGTTTTCTCAATAAGATTGCTTACGTTTTGTGCGCCGATTTGAGATACGGAAAACGTGGATATCGGCTCATTGGTAAAGTCGAAAATGGTTTTGATTACGCCACCGCAATTGGGACATTTTGCCAAAATGCAGATAAGATTGCCCGAAAAATCAAAAGCAATTTCCCAGTCCACGCGCTCCGAGCAAAGCGGACACGTCGGGATTGCCGATTGAAACTTGTTTTGAGCAATCAAGCCTACTCCGTCGTTATATCTTTGAAAATCCATACTTCAATCCTCCTATATATCGAGCATAGCACGCTCTTTCCCAAAAAATCAACGTTATTCGTACAAATCCGCAGGATATCTGTCCCCGTTGTCGGGGAGAACGACGACGATTTTTCCGTCGTACTCTTTTCTCACGCGCTTTGCGACGGCGTACGCCGCACCCGAAGAAATACCGCATTTTTTGCCCGTTTTTTGATATATTTCCTTTGCGGTGGCAATTGCTTCTTCGTTTGACGCGGTGCGGATTTCGTCCAGTTTGCTTACGTTTACGATTGCGGGGATGAAGTTTGCGCCGATGCCTTGTATCTTGTGCGCGCCCGCATAGCCTTTGGACAAAAGCGGACTGGACTCGGGTTCTACGGCAATGACCTTACAATCTATGCCGTTGTCATCGATATACTTCTTGACACCCATAACCGTGCCGCCACTGCCTACGCCCGCAACAACGTATTTTACGTCCGGCAAAACCGAGAAAATCTCGGGTGCAGTCGTATAATAGTGCGCCTCGACGCTTGCGTAGTTGCCGAATTGATTTGCAAGCCATGCTCCGCCTTTTTGTAGTTCTTTTGCTTTTTCGACCGCGCCCTTCATGCCCTCGCTTGCAGGCGTCAAAACGAGAGTTGCTCCATATGCGGATATCATATCTCTGCGCTCTTTACTCATGCTCTCGGGCATAACCATAACGGCGTTAAGACCGAGCTCTCTTGCAACGTACGCTAGACCTATGCCCGTGTTTCCGCTCGTTGCTTCGACTACGGTTCCGCTCTCTTGCAAATCACCCTTTTCGAGTGCGCGCATAATCATATAAAACGCCGCCCTATCCTTAATCGAGCCTGCGGGGTTCTCGCCTTCGAGCTTGCCATATACGTCATCTCCCATATCGATAATGGGAGTGTTGCCTATCGTTTTTGCCAAAACATCTACTTTATCTTGCAATTTCTTGTCCATAAACTGCCTACTTTGCGTATTTTGCCGACTTTCGTTGTTACATCTCGAAAATCGGGACTACGCCCTCTTTCGTTTTCATATTCTATATTATACCACCCACAAAACGAGATTGACACAATCTTTATCAAGCGTCTTGATTTTTGATATGCACGTCGAGTTGGTTGAACGGAATTTGTATTCCGTTTTGGTCAAACGCCGTCTTGACTTGTTCGAGCATATCGAAATTGACCGTCCAATAGTCCTCGTTTTTGCACCACACTTTTGCCGTCAAGTCTATACTGCTTGCAGATTGTGCAGACACTCTCACGCTCGGCGCGGGGTCTTTGAGGATAAGTTCGTTTTGATTCCACACTTCCTCGATGACCTTCTTTGCTTTCTCGAAATCGTCCGAATAGGATATGGAGAAAGTCAAGTCCACACGGCGCAAGTCCTTCTCCGAGTAGTTGACAATCTCGCTCGTCGAGAGTTTTCCGTTGGGCAAATATATCACCTTGTTGTCCGTGGTACGGAGCTTGGTGTGGCATATACGGATATCTTCCACCGTGCCCGAATATCCGCACGCATCGATGTAATCGTCGTCTTTGAAAGGCCTTGTGATGAGGATGAGTATTCCTCCCGCGAGGTTGGAAAGCGTGCCGTTGATTGCAAGACCGACACCGACGCCGAGAGATGCGATGAGCGCCGTGATTGCGCTAGTATCGATGCCGACATAGCCGATAAGTGCGATGACCACCAACACTTTCAAGCCGACTTTTGCGACGTAACTGAGCGTTCTGTAAATGGTTTTGTCAATCTTCTTGTTGCTCTCGACCTTCTTGTCTGCGCGCTTTGCAATCTTCTTGCTGAGCCAATTGATAATCGAGAAAGAAACTATCATTATCACGATAGAGATAACGACTTTGATGCCCGTCGTGGTGAGCCAGTTTTGCACGGTTTGCCACACTTGTTGCAAATCCATAATACACCTCTGATGTAAAATTGCGATATATGCGATATAAGTATCGCCAAATCGAGCATATTATACAATCGCACCGCCGTATAGTCAACAACGCATACGCCCGCCCGCGTGAAAAAAATATAAACGCCACGCGTTATGCGTGGCGTTTCATATTCTTTTAATATCCTAACTTTTGGCACATCTCGTTTATTGCCTCGGCATACAGAGAGCGTGAGTGTTTTTGCGGATTTGTGTTCCCATTTTTCTTTTCTATGTAATAATCTCGCAAGTGTCCCCAGTATCCGTTTTTATTTAACCAATCGATTTTATCCGGCAATTCTTCAAAACCTTTCCCTTGAAACGCCCAAGTGTAAGTTTGATCATTCTTATTGAATCGAATATACTGTTGCCTACCATCTTTGCAATTATAGACAATAGCAAAATCACAGCTATATTCGATTTTGGATCTCAATCTATCCTTGACTTTTATAGTTAACACACGGGTTGAGTCTTCACAATAATCATACCCATATCGCCAGGCGATTCTATTTATCGAATCTCGCATAATTGTTTTAATCTCCCCTGGCGTGTATCGTTCATCATCGTCATTTACTTCTATATTTACGTCAAAATCAAAGCCAACGTTTGATTTTCTGTCATAAGTAATCATATTCCTACTTGAACTACCTACAAATGTGTATTTGAACGTAAAGCAATCTTTTACTATGTTTTGCACCTCGTGAATAATATTTTCTAATTCTGCTTTTTTCGGTGCAGCTTCTTTCTTTGTTACATAACAAAAATCGTGCATAATAAATCCCTCCAAAAATTATTCCCATATGCCACCCATTTGGTATTCATTGTACCAAATCACATCATTTTACCCACACAATTACTAATTGTCAATACTTTTTTGCATTTTACGAGGACTACAAATCTCTTAAAACAATCGCCAAATATAAAATGCAGTCTGTAAAAATCTTACAGACCGCTAAATAGTTGGTGCACCCAAACGGATTCGAACCGCCAACCGTCAGAATCGGAATCTGATGCGCTATCCAGTTGCGCCATGGGTGCATATCTGTATTCTATCTTTTTTTGCCGTATTTGTCGAGAGAAAGCGCACAATTGGTGCTTTTTCGACACGCATAAGCGGTTCGATTGAGACGTTTCGTTTGTTTTGAGCTTAAAAAAGCCATTATATCAAATAACTTTGCGTGATTTTGATATATAACAAGCCTCTCTTTGTTCGTTTTGGACATAAAACGAGCCACTCGGTTGAGTGGCTCGTGAGGTTTATCTGTACATTTTGAGTTTGCCGTGTACGACTTCGATGTCGAGCTTGGTGTCGTCGATGATTTCACCGTCGAGCTCAAACCTGCTGTCGTCAAGCGCTTCGATGGTGATCTTCTTTGCGGTGTATTCTCCGCCCCAGTCCGTGCCGACGTGTTTGCCTTTGAGGAACTTTGCCAAACGGGACAAAATCTTGCTCTTTTTCATCTCGCTGACGTAGCCTACGTTGAGCAATCCATCGTCAACGACTGCGTTGGGACAGATGGGAATTCCGCCGCCGATAAATCCGCCGTTGCCTATGCCTATCATAAAGACGCTGGCATCCTTGGTTACGCCGTCTGCGGTGATACGCAAGTGGTGGAATCTCGTGTGGCACAACGTGTAGAACAACGAATAATAGTATGCCGCCTTGCCTTTGAGCGTCTTGCATTGCGCATATTTGAGCAATACGTCGACGTCCATACCTCCGCCGCCTACGTTGAGGCAACGATACTTGCCGAGTTCCATATAGTCAACATACGAGGGTTTGTCCTTGAGAATGGTCGCAACCGCTTCTTCGATCTTGGCGGAGTGTCCGGACTTCTTGATAAAGTCGTTTCCGCTTCCGCAAGCAATGAGACCGAGCGTTACGTTGTCAAAGTTGTCGATACCGCAAAGCACCTCGTGGAAAGAACCGTCGCCGCCCATTGCGATAATCTTGGTATCGGGTGTTTGAGAAAGTTCTCTCGCAATCTCGGTTGCGTGTCCGGCGTATTCCGTCTTATGTATGGTGTATTCCGCACCGTTTTTCTTCAACAATTCTTCGACTTTGCCGAGCGCTTTGAGCGATTTGCCCTTGCCGCCCGTCGGGTTTACGATTATGTGGTACATATATATCTCCGTCTTTTTGATATATGTATATTTTATCACGTGCCCGAAAAATGTCAACCTTTTGAAAAGTTACAAGACAAATTGTTGAACATCTCAAACAATTGTAGTTTATTACAAAAAAAGCGGTCAATCGCGATTTTCAAACTGCAACTCGTAGAGTTTGTGATAATAGCCCTTGTTTTTGAGCAACTGTTGGTGAGTGCCTCTCTCGATAATGCTGCCGTTTTGGAGAACGATTATTTGGTCGGCGTGCTGTATGGTTGAAAGTCTGTGCGCCACCACGAGCATAGTGCCGATATTGCGGATTTTTTCAAGCGATTGCTGTATTACGACTTCCGTCTCGGTGTCGATATTGGCGGTTGCCTCATCCAAAATCAAGATTTGGGGCTTGTGCAAAACCGTGCGCGAGAATGACAACAACTGTCGTTGCCCTTGCGAGAAGTTTTCGCCTCTCTCTATGACCTCTTCGTCAAGCCCGTGCTCTTGCGAGGATATAAACGTGTCGGCGTTGACGTACTTGCAAGCCGCATTTATCTCTTCGTCCGTAAACGAATCATCGTTGAGGGTGATATTGCTACGCACCGTTCCGCTGAACAAAAATACGTCTTGGAGCATTTGACCGATGCCCTTGCGCAAGGAGTGTATATCTATGGTGCTGATATCTCTGCCGTCTATAAGGATTTGACCTTTTTGTATCTCGTAATTGCGAACGATGAGGGACAAAATGGTGGTTTTACCCGCGCCGGTCGCACCTACGAAAGCACAAGTCTCTTTTGGATTGATGGTGAATGACACGTCTTTGAGTATCCAATCCTCGTCCTTGTAGGCAAACCATACGTTTTTGAACTCGATTTTACCCTCGAACTTGTCCACCCAAACAGCGTCCTCTTTGTCTTGTATCTCGGGCACTACGTCGAGGAGGTTGAAAAGCCTCTCGGATGCGGTCATTGCCTTCTGCAAATTGTTGAGTTGGTCGGCAAGGTTTTGTATGGGGTTGAAAAAGCGTGACAAGTAGAGGTAGAACGCAACTATCATACCGGCATTCAATCCAAACTCCATCCCAAGCCAGAACGTCACCGCTATCGACGTGATATAAAGCAAGGTTATAAACGGACGGTATATGCCGAACGCCAAAACGACTTTGTATCTCGACTTGCGCAAATTCTCGTTCTTTTGCATAAACTCGCCGTCTTTTTTCGCTTCGCGATTGAAGATTTGAATGAGTTTCATTCCCGACAAGTTCTCGTTGAGGAAGGCGTTGAGGTCGGATATATACTCACGCTCTTTGGTGAACACCTTTCTGACGATTTTTCTGAAAAAGTAGGACGTTATAAACACCACGACTATGAAGCCGAGCATAACAAGCGACAACTGCCATGATATGTAAAGCATTATCCCGTACACGCCAACAACCGTCAAAACGTTGCGGATAACGTTGACGATAACGTTGGTGAACAAGTCGGACATCGACGCCGTATAGGACGCCACACGCGTTACCAAAGAGCCGACGGGCATTTCGTCAAACTGATTTTGAGAGAGTTTTTCGATATGTTCGAACACTTCCGTGCGTAAGCGATAGATTATGTTTTGTCCCGCTTTTTGAAGGAGCATCGACTCCCACACGAGGAAGCCTTGGTTGCATACGCCTATGGCAAGGTAGGCTATTGCCATACCTACGATGAATTGCAAATTTATGCCGTCCGACTTCAAATTGTTGGTGATACGGCTTACGAAAAGAGGCAATATGATATCGAGCACAACGTTGACTACTATAAGGAGCATTGCACCGACAAATCGCGCAATCTCGGGTTTTAAGTAGTTATTTATGCGCTTTAACATCACTTTCGTGGGAATGTGAACGTTGCCTTTTAGTTTTTCGACTTCGTTTGTCATCACGCCTCACCCCCTTCCACTTCTCTTTCGAGTTTTTGCAAATACACCATCTTGTTGTACGTCGGTGAAATTGTTTCAAGTCTTTGAGGAGTGTCGAAAGCCTCCACTTCACCGTCGTTCAATACGAGAATTTTGTCAAGGTGAGACACCGTGGACACGCGCGACGCTATGACTATCGTAGTCTTGCCTTTGCGTTGATTTTGGATATTTGCAAGTATGGTCTCCTCCGTCTTAACGTCAACCGCGGACACCGAGTCGTCCAAAATCATAATCGGTGCGTCTTTTATGTATGCGCGTGCAATAGATATACGTTGCTTTTGTCCGCCCGAAAGGGTTACGCCTCTCTCGCCCGATACGGTGTCGTATCCTTCCGTAAAGTCTTTTATATTTGAGTGTACGTCGGCAAACTTTGCCGCTTCGTACACTTTGTCCATATCAAGCGTCTCGCAAGAGAACGCTATGTTGTTTTTTACCTTGTCGCTGAAAAGAAAGTTGTCTTGCGGTACGTATCCGATTGCGTTTCGCACGCTCTCGATATCGCAATCCATAACGTCGTGACCGTCTATAAACACTTTGCCTTTGTCTATGTTGTAAAGACGCAAAAGAGTGTTGACAAGCGTCGTTTTGCCACTTCCTATCTTGCCCACGACGCCAACGCTTTCGCCCGCTTTTATGTCTATGGTAACATTTTTGAGCACGTCTGCGTCAGTATTGGGATAGGCAAAAGAAAAGTCTTTGAAAGTGACGTTTCCTTTGACGTCTTCGAGCACGTAGGCGTTGTCGGGGTTGTGTATCTCTTCTTCTTGGTCAAGGAAGTTGGTGACACGCTTTAAGGACGCTTTTGCGCGCGAACGCATAGACACCACTTGTCCGAGTGCAATCATCGGCCATACGAGAGTGTCGAAATAACCCACGAACGTGATAAGTCCGCCCGCGCTCATGTCCACCGTATGCCCGAATATGACGACCGGCGCACCGATTGAGAATTTGTACACGAAATATCCGCCAAGTCCTAAAATAAGCGCCATAATGGCTGAAATGATAACTGAGATTATTGCGTCGAATATAACCGACACTTTTACGAACTCGATATTGGCGTCTTTGTTGCGTTTCGCGATTTTTGCAAAGGCGTGAAGCTGTTGAGTTTCCTTGACAAAAGCCTTGATAACGCGTATTCCCGTAAAACTCTCTTGCGAAAAGTCGTAAAGTTTGTCAAACTCCGTTTGGCGTTGCTCCCATTTGAGTGCCATAAACTTTTCAACAAGCATACCCCACACCACTATGAGTATAAGCGGAAGCAAGAGTATGCACGAAAGCACCCAGTCGAGCGCAAACATCTTGTAAAGCGCAAGCACCGAGAGGAACATTGCGTCAACGAGCATAACCGAGCCCCAACCGAAAAATTCCTCTATCGTTTCGAGGTCGGTCGTGAACCATGCCATAACAGTGCCCACTTTGTTCTCGTGATAATAGCGTTGAGAAAGCCTCTCTGCTTTTAGGAACATATTGTGACGCAAGTCCGCCTCTATGCGTTGAGAAGCGTTGAATATGGACAATCTCCACATAATGCGTCCGAAAAACATAACGAGCGCAACGACGATTACGCCGAGAATTATCTCTTTGAGCGCCGCTTTGTCTATCGCACTGCCGTCAAACATATCTACGAGTTTGCCAAGATATTCGGGTATGAAAAGTTGGAACACGTCAACGGCGACGAGTCCTACGATCCCGAGCAAAAACAGCCAACTGTATTTGAGGTAGTATTTGTTTATGTATTTTCCAAACAGCATAAAAGGTTATATCCTTTATTTTTCGTTTTTGAGTGCGAAAAACCCCGCATGCCGAAAATGCAACGATTGCACCCACGGCAGACAGGGTTTGACTCTATGCGCAAGATTTGCGATTGCCCGCAAAGGCAACCTCAAAAATCACATAATTTCGCGGTAAATCTTCTCGATTTCCTTTTTGCCCCAAACTTGCGGGCAAGGATAAAGCGGATTTGCCTCTGCGTATGCGTGATCGATCATACGCGGCAAACGCTCCTCTTCGATGAGTTTTCCGCCGTCGCGAGACATAATCTTGGTGGGGATGTTCATCGCGGCGTTCATATCGTCAATCCATTGAATGAAGTTGTTTGCTTTTTCTGCGTTGTTTGCGCCCTTGATGCCGATGCAATCTGCAAGTTGAGCGAGTTTCTTGTGTGCGGACTTGCCGTATGCTCTCAAAACGTGCGGCAAAATGACTGCGTTTGCAAGACCGTGAGGCACACCGTACTCACCGCCCAGCGTGTGAGCGACTGCGTGTACGTATCCGACGTATGCGCGAGTGAACGCTTTACCCGCAAGGTACGCCGCCTTTTGCATCTCGACGCGCGCTTCGAGATCGTCACCGTGATCGTAGGCTTGTTTGAGGTATTTGTGGATAAGTTGCACCGCCTCGATTGCCTCTTTCTTGGTTTGTCTGGTGTTCTCTCCGCCGATGTACGCCTCTACCGCGTGAGTGAGCGCGTCCATACCCGTGGTTGAAGTGAGATGCGGAGGAAGGGACTTGGTAAGTTCCGGATCCATAACGACGTATCTCGGAATGAGGAACGGATCGTTGATGGGGTATTTCTCGTGCGTTTCGGGGTTGGAGATGACTGCGGCAAGCGTCGCTTCACTGCCCGTACCGGACGTGGTAGGAATTGCAACGAGAGGAGGAAGTTTGTGTCCCGTAATCATAATTTTGAGCACGCCTTTCATTTGAGGAACGCTCTTCTTGGGGCAAGCGACTCTTGCGCCGATACCCTTTGCGCAGTCCATTGCACTGCCTCCGCCGAGTGCTACGATGACGTCACAACCGTTCTCATTGTACATTTTGAGACCTTCTTCTATGTTTTGAATGGTCGGATTGGGAACGACGTCGTGATAGCAGCAACTCTTCATGCCTTGCTCTTGGCACGCTTTCATAATAGGATCGGCTTTGCCGTTTGAAAACAAGAAACCATCGGTGACGATAAGTACGCTCTTGAAGCCCTGATCTTTAAGGAATTTAGGAAGTTCGGAAATGCTTCCCGGGCCCGAAAGCGTCTTTTTGCATTGATTCCAAGGAAGTAAAAACATTGCAACGCGCATAGTTTGTTGGAAAATGCGGCAACCGATTTTTGTAAATACGTTCATATTTCCTCCAAATACGGAAAAATCCGTGAGTTTTTATGGATATATTCTAACACCAAACCACCGACTTGGCAAATACTAATATGTATATTTTTTAATACTAACGTATGAAAGAGTTGAAGATAAAAAATACCATCCGCGAAAATATTGAGCGGACTAAAAAATAGGTTTTAGATTTTAAGGTTAAACCACGATATTTAGATGAAAAGCAAGGAAAAGTTGTTCGCTAAATAGCGCGTTTTGTAAAAACTGCGCTAAACAGATGAAGAACGCGAAAGCACCCCAAGGGGCGCAAACCCAACGTACTTTCGTACGTGATTTGCACAACTCGGGGTGCTGACAAAGTTATTCGCTGTTTAGCGCAGTTTTTATTTGAGTTCGGAGAAGTACTTGATGGTACGTACCATTTGAGAAGTGTAGCTGTTCTCGTTGTCGTACCAAGCAACCACTTGAACTTGGGTGTTGCCGTCTTCCATAGGAGCAACCATAGTTTGAGTTGCGTCGAAGATGGAACCGAAACGGCTGCCGATGATATCGGAAGAAACGATTTGGTCGGTGTTGTAACCGAAGGACTCGGTTGCTGCCGCTTTCATAGCTGCGTTGATGCCTTCAACGGTTGCTTGACCTTTGACGACTGCGACGAGGATCGTGGTGGAACCGGTCGGGGTCGGAACGCGTTGTGCAGAACCGATGAGTTTGCCGTTGAGTTCGGGAATAACGAGACCGATTGCTTTTGCAGCGCCGGTGCTGTTGGGAACGATGTTGATTGCAGCCGCGCGAGAACGACGGAGATCGCCCTTTCTTTGCGGTCCGTCAAGAGGCATTTGGTCGCCCGTGTATGCGTGAACCGTGGTCATAATACCGCTCATAATCGGTGCATAATCGTTGAGAGCCTTTGCCATAGGAGCGAGGCAGTTGGTGGTGCAGCTTGCTGCGGAGATGATGGTGTCCGTTGCTTTGAGCGTGGTGTGGTTTACGTTGTAAACGATTGTGGGAAGGTCGTTGCCTGCGGGTGCGGAGATGACGACTTTGCGTGCGCCTGCGTCGATGTGTGCTTGTGCTTTTGCCTTTGAGGTGTAGAAGCCGGTGCATTCCAAAACTACGTCAACGCCGAGTTCTCCCCAAGGAAGTTCTGCTGCTTTTGCTTTTGCGTAGATGGTGATCTTTTTGCCGTCGACGACGATGTAACCGTCTTCTTTGATTGTGCCGTCCTCGTTGAGAACCGCTTCACAACTCTCAACCGTGTGAGAATTTGCATAGTTGCCTTGCGTCGAATCGTACTTCAAGAGATGAGCAAGCATTTTGGGGCTTGTCAAATCGTTGATAGCGACGATTTCATAACCGTCTGCACCAAACATTTGTCTGAAAGCGAGACGACCGATACGACCAAAACCGTTGATAGCGACTTTTACGTTTGCCATTATAAATTCCTCCATAAAGGTGTATTCCAAAAATTAGTCGGATTATCCAACCGCAATTATTTTACAATTATTATGCAAAATATGCAAGTATTATTAGGGGAAATTTTTATCGAATAATGCAACGAGTGTAAAAGCGAGCCGCATAACTCAAGTATTCCTTCCAAAAGAAAGACACGCAAAACTGCGTGTCTTCCGTAAAATCGCGTCACAAAAACGAGCAAAGCGAGCGTCAAGCAAGCGATGTGGCGGAATTAAGGTAATCAAATAGATAAAGAACAAGGAAACGCCCGTCCTAAATGCAATACCCCCCCTCTTTCCGGACACGCCGGCATTTCTAAAAATATAATTAAATACAATTTTCCCCCCTTCCTCATGTGTTTCCCCTATTTGACACTAAAATAGACTGCGTCGTAACTCCTTAAATGCAATGCCCCCTCTTTCCGGACACGCCGGTATTTCTCCCACCACTCGTATAGGGACAATTCTCTACAAAAGTATTCGTCGCTCGCGGGGGAGACATTTGGCACTCACATAGAAAGGTATCGTCCTCTTATTATGCCACTCGTTCGCCGATAAAAAGAACAACACTTATCGGCTCACTTGTACAACCGTCAAGTTCGGCGCAAAAACGCTCACCGCCTTGCGGTTCGAAGCCCCGAATAAGCAAATTACCATTAATAGCTTTATGCAAAACCGCAATAAACGGATGAAGAGCGCGGAAAAGCCCCTTGCACGGCAACCCTAATTTACTAATCGTAAATGAGTTGACGGGCGGACGGCTATGCCGTAGTAATTGCTATTACATATCTCTTGTAAAAGTTCGCCAAACAGATGAGTAACGCGAAAGCACCCCGAGGAGCGCAAACCCAACGTACTTTTCGTACGTGATTTGCGAAACTCGGGGTGCTGACAAAGTTAATCGCTGTTTGGCGGACTTTTACGCTTTGTGGTCGCAACCAAGGACATCCACAATCTTATGCTTTACAACTTGCTTCACTGCCTCTCTGGCCGGTCCGAGATATTGACGAGGATCGAAGTGAGAAGGATTGAGAGCAAAGTGCTCGCGGATTGCGGCGGTGCATGCAAGACGGAGGTCGGAGTCGATGTTGATCTTGCAGACTGCCATAGAAGCTGCTTTACGGAGCATATCTTCGGGAACGCCTTGTGCGCCGGGCATACTTCCGCCGTATTGGTTGATGATCTTTACGAGGTCTTGCGGAACGGACGAAGCACCGTGCAAAACGATGGGGAATCCGGGCAAACGCTTGCTGACTTCTTCGAGAATGTCGAAACGAAGTTGAGGTTGACCTTTGAACTTGTATGCGCCGTGAGACGTGCCGATTGCGATTGCAAGAGAATCTACGCCGGTTTTGTTGACGAATTCTTCAACTTGGTCGGGATCGGTGAATTGAGCGTCTTTTGCCGCAACGTTGACTGCGTCTTCGATGCCTGCGAGTTTGCCGAGTTCTGCCTCGACTACCACACCGTGATCGTGTGCGTATTCGACTACTTGCTTTGTGATGCTGATATTTTCTGCAAACGGATGTGCGCTTGCGTCAATCATAACGGAAGTAAAGCCGTGGTCAACGCAGTCTTTGCAGAGTGCGAAGCTATCGCCGTGATCGAGGTGCAAGCAGATAGGAAGACCGCTAGTTTCGACTGCTGCCTCAACCATCTTGGTGAGATAGGTCGTGTTTGCGTATTTTCTTGCGCCGGAAGATACTTGAAGGATAAGCGGAGCTTGCTCTTCGGTAGCCGCTTCGACGATACCTTGGATAATCTCCATATTGTTGACGTTGAAAGCACCGATTGCGTAACCGCCTGCGTATGCTTTTTTGAACATTTCGGTTGTAGTAACTAATGGCATTGTTGTGCCTCCCAAAATTTTATTTCGCGTACATTATACAACCTCGTATAAAAAAACACAACCGTTTATATGAAAATTCGGTTGCGTCTTTGAGATTGCACACTATATAACGTCGTCCTTGTCGACGATGTTTTTGTTGCGTTTTTCGTCGTGGCCGATGACGATGTGTTTGTCGCCGTTTTCGTCGATATATTCCTTTTTTACAAGCACTTTTCCGTCCTCGTCCGCCTCTTTTTTGAGCACGGCAAGCTCGTATTCGCTCTTGTTTTTGTACTTTTCAAGCTCGGTTTTACGCTTCTTTTCGGCGCGTTTGCTTCTTACAAAGTACAGCGACACGGCAAGCGCGATTGCGAGGAGAACGAACCCGTAAAGGAAGAGATTGTTGTACTCTTGCGGGAGGAAGTACGCGATGCTCGTGAGTATCCCTCCTGCGACGATATTGCCCAAAAACACGGCAAGCGACGCTTTCCACACGGAAAAATCGAGAAAACTACCTATGCACGAGCCCGTCCACGCGCCCGTCATCGGAAGCGGAATTGCAACGAAGGTGAACAGTCCCCAAAACTTTTTGGCGTCTTTGGATATAGGCCTTTTGTGCTTGGAAGCGTTTTTTTGGTACTCTTCCTCACTGTACGCGCTCTCAGCCTTATCCGCAAGATTGCTTTCCATACGTCTGCCGATTTTGGAGAACCATTTGGAGCGACGAAGTTTGCGCAAAAGCGGTCTTGTGAGCAAGATAAGCGGAAGAATGACCGTCGTCGAACCCGCAATGCAACAAAGCATACCAAGCAAGAACTCTTGTATAGTGCCGTTCGGGAACATATACGGCATCGTCAAAATCGCCCCTCTCAACTCCACGATAGGAATAATCGAGATGACGTACAGCGTCAGATAGGGGTTGCCGATGGCTTGGCTTATGTGGTTGATAAGGTCTTCAATCATAGTCTTTTACGCCTCGTTGCTCATACAAAGTATATGGTATTGCGCAAATTATGTCAAGGCGATTTGGCTTATTACGCTTGCCATTTGCCACGCCTTTAAGTATAATTTTGTCGAATAAATTATATTTGCGGACGGTAGTTTTTTATGCAGAAAATATTGAGTGCGATGCGCAGAGCCGTGCAAGATTACGATATGATTCACGACGGTGACAAAATATTCGTGGGCTTGTCGGGCGGAAAGGACAGCACCTTGCTTTTGAGCGCGCTTGCGGCGTATAGGCGCTTCTCTCCCGAGCACTTCGACCTCGAGGCCATAACAGTGGATATGGGGCTTAAAGACACCAAACAAGAGGAAATGGACGCCCTTATTGCCTACTGCGAAAGCCTCGGAGTCAAACACCATCTCATAAAGACGGATATCGGAGAAATCATATTCGATGCACGCAAAGAGCAAAATCCTTGCTCCCTTTGCGCCAAAATGCGCAGAGGTGCGCTCAACAACGAGATAATCCGCCTCGGCGGAGGCAAGCTTGCCCTCGGTCACAACGCCGACGACGTTGCCGAAACGATGCTCTTGTCGCTCTTGTACGAAGGTCGCTTCTCTTGCTTTGCTCCCACCGCTTATATGGACAAATCGGGCATAACCCTTATCCGTCCGCTTATCTATATCGAGGAATATGACATCAAATCCACCGTCGCGCGCCTCGGTCTGCCCATCGTCAACAATCCTTGCCCTATGAATCACGAATCGCAACGCGAATATATGAAAAACCTCATCAAAGACATCTGCAAGGATATCCCCTTTGCAAAACAACGCATTTTGGGCGCGATATACCACCCCGAAAGGAATAATTTGTGGCAACCCGTAAAGAAGTGATATTCACACTTCGTGTGAGTTCACTCTCCCCTCACCAAAACGTAAAAACACCTTCGATTACTCGAAGGTGTTTTTGATTTTGTTTTCGTGACGCTATGCGTCAAGTGAGATTAGAGCTTAAAATCTGCGCATGTTGCTTCCGTGCCGTTTACGTCAGTGGTGTTGTCGAACTTGAAGGACGAAGTGAACGTCAATTTGCCGTCCGAAACCGTTGCCGTAATCGTCTTGCCAACGAAGCCCATATTATAATTTTGACTCGTAATCGTGATAGTAAGCACGCCGTTTGCATATTCAGCGGTAAAGCCGTATTCGTAAGTCGGATAAGACGAGGACTTGAACGTACCTTTTGCTTGAACGTCATCGTCGAACGTTATCGAGTACGAAGAAGACTTGAACGTCAATCCAGCAAAGATGCTCTTGCCAAGAAGTTTTTTGTCTTCAACGTCGAGACCGTACGTGGTTGACGTTTCGCCATTGTAAATGGTGATGTTTGTGCCGTTTACGACGTACGTGCCCGTTCCTGCATTGCCGTGTCCGTCAAGCGTGAGTTTGCTTGTTGCATCGGGCAACGTGTATTCACCTTGATATCCGTCAAGAGCAAGGGTGTACGTGCCGTTGCCGAGAGCGATGACTCTCATTTGGTTGTTAAGGACGAACGTTGCTTGCGTCTTGTCTGCGTTGAGAGTGTACGCTACGTTTTGTCCGCTTACGGTAATCGTGCCGTAACCGTCGAGTACGACTTCACTGAGTTCGGTTCCGTTGTAAGAACCGCCCTTGCCATCGTTGACAAGCAATGCGCTGCCGCTCTTCTTGACAATCGGATTGCCAGTTGCATCCTTGACCAACACGTCTGATGCAGAAGCGCACTTGCCCGCAACTATCGCTTCACCTGCCGATGTCCACGTCACGTTTGCATAAATCTTGCTATTGTACAAGAATACGTTCAATGCCGGAGTGCTATCTTTATAGGTGATCGTCAACCACGCCACATATACACCACCAAAGTCCTTCGAAGAATATACAATGGAGTTTATATTTGCATAGTCACGGAAAGCAACGTACGTGTCCGTTCCGACGCCGGTTGTGTTTGCATAATATGAGAACCAAACAATGCCATATTGCGTGTTAATATATGCATATCTATCTACAAGCGCAATCACACCGTCTTCTACTTGCATATCTGCATCGGACAAAACACCGGAAACCTTACCGGTATAAGATCCAGTTACAGACACGTCCAACCAAGTGGTGGAGTAATATCCTTTTGCATCGTTATTTGTGCCGCACAAATTCCAGCCCTTATAGGTACCCATTGCAGCGGCCGGTTCAATCCATCTTGCATAGATAGTTACGACTTCTTGGGTAAGTGCGGTGCTTGAAGATACTTGGTCACCCCAGTTCTCTCCGTCTTTGAAGAACCAACCCGCAAACACTTTGCCTTCGTGTCTTACGTCGGAAGCAACAGTCGGGATGACGTTGCCGAGAGTGTCGTTGATATACTTGCCCGTCACGACTTGAGTGGTCTTGCCCGTCTCATACTCGTATCCGCTGTAATCGAAGGTGAGTGTGACAGCCTTGTCGTATTTTGCATAATAGGTTGCGTCAACGCTGGGCGTAACTGTCGTCACTTTGGTTGTATACGTATCGTCGGTGTACCAACCACGGAAGATATAGCCCTCAACGGCAACTGCATCACCGCTCGGGAGCGTGAATTGAATACCTACAAAAGCAGTATCTTCGCTTACAGCCTTCTTATCGTTGACGTATGTGAACTTAACGGCATTGGTCTCGTAAGTGCAAGTGCTGTCTTCTTTGTTGACTGTGAGCTTGTATGCTTCTTTGGTGGTGGTCTTGACGTCAAAGGTATAACCCGCGCCGTCTGCCGCTTTGGTATAAGTACCCACGAGCACACCGGTGATATTACCGAGGCCATCAAGCGTTACACTATATTCGCCGGAGGTGTAAGTGCCTTTATATCCGTCAAGAGCAACGAAGCTGCCGGACTTCTTGCCGTATTCATAGACCTTTTCGCCACAAGTTACGGTCAAGTATTTTGCTTTGCTTGCAACGTTTGCAAGGCCGGAAACAGCAGTGCCGTTTTCGTCAACTGCCGTCCACGCTGCGCCTGCATAAACTTCCGTATCGTTGATAAACACGATAGTTGCGTTCTCTGCACCGCCGATGACGAACGGGATAAGTCTTGACTTGTTGCTATTCCAAGAAACGATATCGCTCTTCGTGACAGAAACACTGTCCGCCAAGAAGTAATAGTATACGTCTGTGTCGAACGACTTGCTTGAATAAGAACCGCCACGAACTATCATTTTGAGCGTTGCATCGTAATATGCATACTTGCCATTGAAATTGAAGTATCCCGTTTCCGCATTATAATCTGAAATGCCTGTACCAAACATATCAACGGTAAGTGTGCTTGTAGTTGCCGTAACGTTGCCGTATACGTTGTAGCCCTTATAAGAGCCCATCATAAAGTGCGGTGTGACCCATTTTGCGTAAACGGTGGTATTTGCGGTCAAAACGGTGTTCGCTTTGAACTCATCACCCCAGTCGCCGTCTGCGCTACCGTCTTTGGTGAACCAACCTGCAAACTTCTTGCCTTCCCAGTCGAAGTCAACCTTTTGGAGCGTTGCGACCTTGTCGTTTGCATAGAGGTTTACAACGACGTTTGCATTTGCACCGCCATTGAGGTAGTTGTAAGTGAGCGTGATAGCCGCATCCCATTTTGCATAGAACGTGACGTCTGCGCTTGCAACGAACGTCTTGCTTGCAGCCTTCGTAAGTGCCTCGTCGGTATACCAACCGCGGAAGACAAATCCTTCGGCAGTCGGGACTTCCGTTGAGAGCGTTTGATTGCTGTATTTGCCGACTTGTGCGGAAGTGTTGGTTCCGTGTCCTTTGTAGTTGTATGCAACGGTGACCTTGGGTTCGACAACCGTGTAGGTCTTCGCAGCAGTATCGAGCGTGTACTCTTTGTAGACGTCGCCGACCATAACGCCGATTACTTTTTCGCTTACGTTGGAGGTCAAATAGGTGTTTTCACCGATTGTGACGGTGCCGCCTGCAGAAACCTTGATATCTTCTGCGCCTTCCAAAGTGTAAGTGCCTGCGTTCTTATTGAGCGAAGATTGTGCCGTAATTGCAACGCCGTTGATGGTGAGATTTCTTATATATGCCGTATCCGAACCGCCTGAGCCGCTAGGATCTTTTTGATACGTTATTCTAATACGTTGGTTTGTATCACCCGCTTTAAATGTGAGAGTGGTTTCGATTTTCTTCCAATTCCAATCACACGCCTTGCCACCTGCTGTTACACGCTCCCAATTGGGGCCATAGTAGATTGTCAAATAATCCCATTTATCCGCTGCTTCGGATTCACAATAGTATTCCAATGACACATTGACAACACCTTCCGTTGCCGTGAATTCCATTGTGGCAGTGCTGTTATTAATTCCCTTATTGTTGCTCTTCCAATAACCATTTGTCGCGTCGTAGACAAAAGTATAACCTGTTTGCTCTTCGAATTCGACGTTGCCAGCCCAATTCCACACAGCAAAGATTACGTAATCTTCGCCTTCGATTGCTGCCGTATCGGCGTCACCGAGAGGAGTATCTTCTTCGGTATTCAAAACGCCGTCGCCGTTGTCGAGATACCAACCGACAAACTTGTAGCCGTCTCTATAAGTGTTTTCATCGTATGCGGGAAGAACTCCAACAAACGGATTGCCTACGCCGACGTAAACGGTGCTATATTGCGCCTTGTCTTCGTCTTTGAGGTCTCTCACCGTAACGGTAGTTTTCTTAGTCCATTGTGCCACAAATGCATAATCATTGCCAGCAACGGGTGCTTTGAAAGTCGAAACTGCGTTGCCTTCACCGTTAAGTTGCCAGCCGTTGAATACGTAGCCTTCTCTTACGGGAGTCGGGAGCGTCGTGACGATATTAACGTTTGCAGTGATGTTTTCAACGCCTTCAACTCCGTCGCCTCCAAAGCTCAACGTCGCTTCGGGTTTGACCACCGTGCAAGTGTTGTTTTCGCCGAGAGTGATTTGATAATATTCGGTTGCGGTTGCAACGTCGGCACCGACGTATGCGTCGTAGCCGTAGCTTGCGTCTTCTGCCGCCACTGTGTAGAAACCGCTCTTTCCGTTCAATACGAAACCGCCGACACCGTCAAATTTGAGGGTGTTGTCCACGCTCGTGTAAGTGCCTTCTTTGCCGTCGGTAACGCTGAGTCCGCCGTTCTTTTGTGCAAACGCTTGGACTTTGTTGCCCCCTGCATCGAGCACTTTGACGTAAGGTGCTTCGGAGCATGCGCCCGCAGCAACTGCATTGCCGTCTGCATCGACGAATTGTGCGCCAAAGTAAACGTTGCCCTCATATACAAACACGTTGAACAAGTGCGTTTCGTTGAGGCCGCATTTTGCGTTGTATGCAAATGCCATAGAGTCCGTCCACGTAGAACCTGTCACGTCTTTGGCCGTAACCGTCATAGAGGTCGGGAACATCACTATCAAGTCTGAATTGCTACCATTGTTTGTGTGTACGATAACGCCGTTTTCAAGGTTAATGCAACCCGTTTCGTTGTATGTGGAAGTGCTGTTAACTCTTGTATAGGTGAGTGCGCCCGTCGTAGCGTCAGTGATGCGAATAGTATTTTCGCCCCTGAACGGGAATGCTTCGCCGGTTGCCTTGCCGTTTGCGTCAAACGTAGCTCTTGCCGACGTCAAATCGGTCAAAGACACAGCAACGCCATTTTCGGCCGTCTCCACTTCGATTGCGTAATAAGTCGTACCAACGTAAGGTGCAACGAGTTGAGGCGTTGCGATTCTGAAAGTTTCGCCTGTTGACTTGTAGGTATATTCAACGTAACCGGGTTGATTGTAGTCAGCCTTGACCTCCTCACCCTTCGTGAAGAAATTGCTTTCCACGTAATTCGCGTCAAATGCATCCTCTATGTTTTTGAATCCGCAATCTTCGCAAACGGTGTTCTTTTTAACACTATGCCAACCCGCTGTGGGAGAAACCAATGTGTAGGTCGCCTCACCGAATGCGTGTTTTTCTTTGTGTGCAGAGTCTACTGCGTCACAACGCGTGCATTTATGCACGTGATATTCGCTTCCGTCATATTCCGCGCCACCTTCGTCGCCCCAATCGATTGTTTCCTCATAAGGAACGCAGTCACCCGTGAAATCGTGTCCGAGTGCGGGGATTGCTCCGTCGTATTTTTGGTCACATCTCCTGCAGTCTGCAACGACTTGACCTGCTTCCGTGCAAGTCGGTTCGGACTTCACTTGGAAGTTGTAATAGTCGTGGCCGAGAGCCGTGCCGCTTTCAAATGTTGCCGTACTATGTGCTCCGCAAACGCAGCTCAAATAATACTCCGCTTTGCTCGTGCAAGTTGCAGCCGATTTGAGGAATGCGGGTGCATCGACTCTTTGATTGTACACGCAGTTTTCCTGTTGTCTGTCTCCGCAAGCGCATACGCGAGAATGTGTGCCGTCGTTATTGGATGTCCATTCACCGTAAACGTGTTGGATTGCGTCCGTGACGATAGTCACAACGCCGTATTCGGACGTGTAAATCTCTCTGCCGGGAGCTTGGTGCGTTGCGCCTTCCGTGGTCTTGGTCCAAACGGTAGCATTGGTCAACACTGCAAGGACCGCCTCGTCGTAGTGTCCGCAAGTGCAATATCTTCTTGCAATACCCGTTTCGGTCTCGGTAGGCTCTTTGGAGATTTCCCACGCACCGTATGCGTGCTCACCCTTGGGCACTGTCACGGTAAACGTGCCGAAATCTGCCGACTTATACGCCTTAAAACCTGCCGTTTCGTGAGTTGCGTCCTGACTTACGGTAACCGTCCACACCGACGTGTCGCTCAATTTTGCGACGGTCGTAGTTTGTACGTCTCCGCAAGCGCACGCTCTCGTTGCCGAGCCCGCCGTGCCTTCCGTCGGTGCCGTTGTGACTGTCCATGCCCCGTATGTATGAGTATGTTCGGGTTGAGTACCCTCATCACAAGCAACGAACAAAACGGCAAGTATCGCAACGATTGCAATCACAAACATAATTTTGTTTCGCTTCATTGTCGTTCTCCTTATATATTGATATCGGTTGATACAATTTGATTGTCGCCACTTTAAGTTTATTTCGGGCGAATTTGTGTAAAAAAAGCGGTTTTTTGCTCGCTTTTATCGCTTTTTGATACTACGATATGCGCACCCGTACCCCGTGTGCGCACATCAAAGCGACTATTTATTCAGTTTTTCATCACAAAATATGCAAAATCCTATTCAAAAACTGCATTTTTATGCGCTTTTTGCAGAACTTTGCTATATTATGCAAATATTCTAAGTCCAAATTGACTATTTGTCAATTTTTTGGCAATCTATTTTTTTATTTTATTATACGGAAAACTTTTCGCCGACTTTGAACGCGCCTTGGCTCGTGCTTTGATCCAGCGTCGTCGAAGTGCATACGAGCGTATCCGCAAGCGATACGTCGCTTATCTCAAACGTGAACGTTGCTCCTCCGACGGTCACTTTCAACGTGTTGCCGATCACTTGATATTCACCGAGCAATCCGTTCTTTGAAGCAAACGACGGTTTGTACGTATCTTGCGGGCATTGGTCCTCTCCCGAGTCGTGCTCCGTAGAAACAGAAATCACCGACACCTTGCCGTCCGCCAAGAATATGAATTGCGTTTGTGCCAAATATCTGCTCGTTTCGTCGCTCGGGCATACGAAGTAGTATTCCGCACTAAACGTTTTGCCTCTAACGAGCGAAGCATCGAGATTGATACTACTCGGTTTGTAAGTGCCATTCATGACACTTACGTCAAGAACGAACATATCCGTGCTCGTTTTGACAAGCAACGAACCGTTTGCATTGAAAGTATACGTGCCGATTATCGTGCCGATAGACAAATTGCCAAAGCCGTCAACGACGAGATTATCTTGTCCCGCACACGTATACGTTCCTCTATATCCGTCGTTTATAAGCAATCCGCCCGACGCACTGCCCCATTGCAAGATTTTGGCAATGATTTCTTTGCCTTTCAGCGAAAATTTGACGATCGCGCCGTTTTCGGTGCCGTTGCCTTCAAGCGTTTGGATATCGGAGATAATCTCCACTTGAGATGCGACAGATGCCGAATACAAATACGTAATTTTCCCGTCGTATTCCATCTTTCGCAACACCGCACCGTTTCCGCCCGCCGTGCTGACAGTGCCTTTTGCAAAGTACTCGTTGACGATAACCGCGCCCGACGCTCTCACAAACACGATACCGTCCGCAAGCCAACCGCCTTGAACGTCAAGCACGTTGCCGTTTGAATCGTACGCTCTGGAATAGAACTCGGTATCCGACGCACTCACAAAACCTTTGTACGTAACGCTGCCGCATACGAGCGTGAGTTGACTGTAATTGTCTATGTTGAGCGAAATCGAATTATTTATCAATCCGTTGCCATATTCGGCTTTGAATGTCTTATTTGCGCCATCGATAGGAGCGACAATTTGAATCGCATAATACGCCGTCACGCTTTCGCCGTTGAGATCGAGAGTAATCGGTAAGGAATAGAATCCCGCCCTGTTGACTACGACTGCACTCAAATCCACACATTTCTTCTTTTCCGCATCGGTGAGCGTACCTTGCTTGGTGACGATCTTAATAGAATTGAGTATCGATTGATTGACGATTGTACCCGTGCCTCTATCAAAAGTCGTTTGACCTATCGTTACGATTGCACCGCTCTCGATACGGCTGTTTACGAAGTCCGCTCCGGCTAATTTGTCACCCTCCACGTACTTGACACTCAAAACGTTGCCGAACGTCGATACGACGAACGTCGCTTCTTGTCCGTATTCGTAATCGTAGGGTGGGTCGATAAATCTCAATGTGACTTCGTTTGCGTTTCTCTCATACTCGACTTTTACCTCAGTGTAACTCGTCTTGTCGAGTTTCGCAAAGCCTTTGCCGTAGCCGTCGAGGAAGATAAATCTATTGTCAAACTCGTAGTAGCCGAACAACCCGTCCTTTTTGACCGCTTCAAACGTTTTGGCTTCGTTATTGATTATTATCTTATAGGAATAATAAGACGTTTTGTAGTTGTAAAAATACAAGATATCGTCGTCGGTGTTGACACCGCCGTTGACCATACTTGCAATCTCCGACTTGCTTGAGCTAAACAACGTCTTTCCGTTTAAGGACAATGTGTACTTGCCCAGCGCGTCCACGGTAAGTCTTGCTCTGTCGTCACCGTCAATAGAGCCTTTGTAAGTACCGCTATACTTTTGCGCTTGCTCCGTCGTTTGAATTTTTGCAGTGACGGAAGTGGACATAACAAACTCGTATTGTTGACCTCCGAAAGTCAACACCGACGTTGCGTTTGCTTTTGGTATAAAATCGTCGGGATAACTTGCCTCGCCCCAGCTTACGTTGTAAACGGTGTCTGCGGAGTTCTTACTGACAAGTCTTGTGTAAAGTCCGTACCAGCTCGTTTGCCCCGTTTGCTTGTTCTCGATTTTGAACGTATCGATGGAATAAGCGGTATACGTCGTTGACAAAACGTAATTGGAAGTGCTATTCACCACCACTCTCGATTTCAAATTCCAAATATTTTTGCTGAAATACACGAGCGGGCGTCTTGCATCCGTAAACGAAAGTCTGTTGGAATTGTCGGGATCGAGCACCACGATGCCGTCGTTGATGTAAAGCGTGTAGTTTGCTCTTCCGAGACTGATTATTATAGTTGATTGGTCTACGCCGTCAACCACTTGCGCCGTCGTGCCGTTTACTACGATAGTGCCGTCCGCGCTTATGGTCATATCTTTTAGCGGGACGACGGGTTTCACCTCGTCGTCTATGTCGCTGTCACCGTAGTCACCCCAGCCGTCGTCCTCTTCCCAAGAGCCGTAATCTTTGCTTATTTCGCTCGGGATAGTGGTCATATTCGTCTTGTACGTGCCTACGATATCGTCGGAAAGCACCACGACTTTTGCCGTTGCTTCAACTCCGAGATAATCAATTTTGACGGAATATACCCCGGGAGTATAAGTATCCACTTTGCCCTCGAGCATATCCGCGGTCACTTTGATGTCTTTGTTGCCGTCTTTTACCGAGAACAAATCGAGCGTATAAACGGTTTTGCCGACGAAAACGACTTTGCCGTACGCCGTTACTTTGACGTTGGACTTGATTCTCACGTCAAATTCCACGATTTCGGGCTCTTCGTCCATACCGCCCGCGTATACTTCCATTTTGACGTGTTGCGTGCCGACGAGGTTGAAATCGATAGGATTTGTGAGAAGTTTTGCATACACCGTCAAGAAGTCGCTTTCCGCAACGGCTTTGTCGAACACTACGACTTTTGTTGTGCCGTTGACTTTGACGGAGATATTCTTTGCCAAGCTATAAGAAGTCGTGCCTTGTGCAAGCAAGACCTCGCTTTGGAGCACTGACAATTCGTAAGTGGTTTCTTTCACGACGTAGTTGATAGTTGCCGTCGTGTAAGTGGTTGATTTGCTACTATCCGTATACGGGATACTCACGGTTGCGGTATAAATACCCGCCGTTGAGAAATCCACGCCCGTAGTATTGATATGATATGCGGTGCCATCACCGTAAGTCACAAACGTAAATCTCGTGCCGTTGACGGACACTACGACGTCGTTTGCGAAGTTATATTCTATTTTATTGGTGCCTTTCTTGACTGCAATCGTATCACCTTTTGGCAAAGTGATAACAACACCGCGTCGTACTTCTACGATTGCGGTTGCGCTTTTGCCTTTATATGTCAAGGTAATCTCGTTGCTGCCTTCGGCGGAATAGTCGATACTGCCCGTAATCATATCGTCGGTTACGGTCACGTATTCGTCCCCTTCCTTTATCGTAAACAAAGTTCTCACGTCGAGATTCCCACCGTTCGGGAAAATCACGGCGTTGCGCGCGTTTACCACGACGTCTTTGGGCGGAACGATTTTGATTTTCGCAGTGGAACTCGCGCGTGCGTCCTTATAAACGTAAGTGAGCACTACTTCGTATTCTTGTCCCACTTGTGCGTTTTCGAGCGCGCTTGCGTCAATCATATCTTCGGTAACTTTGATGGTTTCACCGTCAAGATAGATGGAGAAAAGCGTCGTTACGTCAAGATCTTCAAGTTGTTCTATTTGAAGCTGAAGAAGTCTATACGAATTCACCACTTCCACTTTGTGCGCTTCCGTCACGTGTACGGTCAACGTCTTGGTGATGCCTTGATAGGTTACGCTATACGTATAATCACCCACCTCGCGTTTGACGTCGTTTTTCACCATATCATCGGTGATTTTCCTCGTCTCACCGTCTTCCGTTGCGTGGAAGAGAGCAAGATAATCGTATCCGTCGTCAACTTGAAGTTGGGTGATGCTTATCTCGTTTGCCGAAAGCGTCAAATCGTACGTTATTGGCGTAATCGTGATATTGCATCTTGCACTTTCGCCCTTATATTCACACACGACGTACCCCTCCTCTCCTACGTTTTTAGGAAGATGGCTCAAATCGAGATACGCTTGTTGAATAAGCACTTGTTTGTCGTCAACCGTAATAATGAAAAGCGATGTATAGTTAAAATCCGCGAACTTTTTTTCGTGGATAGAAACGGTTTCTTGCTTTGCTGCTACTTTGACAACCTCTTGAGGAGTCGGCGTCGGCGGGACGTCGGGGTCGGGATTGCTCCCGCCCCCTTTGTCACAGCCTGCAAATGTCAAAGCAGTCAGTATCAATATTAAAGCAACGATTATCAGTAATTTTCTTTTCATAATATCGACTCCGACATTATTCGTTTGTTTTTATCGACGATAGGTCGATTTTTTTTAGGCACTTTGCCTGTTATGCGATTTTGTAATCGCCGTAGTTGTAAACGTCTACGTCAACGCGGTTGTTGCGACCTATCTCATAGACGATTGTGAGTTTGCCCTCGATTGAGTAAACCGCTTTCTTATCCAAAGTACCCGACGCACCGCCCGTAAGGTCGGAAACACCGCTGTTGTAGGTGTAGCCGAGATTTTGCATTACGGAATTCATTCTCGCGAAGAAGCTGTTAAAGCCATCTCCGTACAATGCGCCTTTTTCGTCGAGATATTCGTCGGGTGCGCTTGCCGTCCACGTCACATAATCCGTGTATTTTTCAGTGCCGTCTGCGAGTTCTTCCGTCTTGTAATCGAAGAAGCCGAGGATACCGTTGGTATCGCCTGCGAGGTTGAGGTTATCGTCAAATATTCTTCTGAATGCGCTTGCACTCGGGAATACAGACGCGTTGTCTCCGAACACGTTGTTGATTACCACGTCAAGCGACGCAATGTGCGTGCATTTGTCGGGATAGAAGTGATACGGGTCTTTTGCGTTTGCGTTGTAGCACTCGTATTGCTTCAAATCGGACGTATGTTTGTGATAATACTTGACTGTTTGGAGGTCTGACCATTCTGGCATCACTCTCTCGACGTATCCGTCAAACTCGTCCGTGAATTGAGTCTTGTTGACTTGGCTGTACGTCGTCTTGCAATATCCCGAATAACCCGGATATTCGTACGGGAAAGTCGTGGACACAACGTTACCTTCGCTGTCAACGATAATCGTAAACGCAACTTGAGACGACGCTATGGTGTTGTTTACGTTGGTATGCATACAAACTTCTTTTGCCGCGCCTTCGATGATTTGCGTGTTGCGCAATACGTACTTGGTTACGGTCTTGCCGTCTGCGTCGGTATTGCTACCTGCGAATTTGAAGACGTCTGCGGAAATATCCCAGCCCGGAAGAATGCCCGCGCTTGCGATAGTGCCTTCGTATTTGCGTTTACCTTCGAAAACCTGAGTCTTGAAGTTGCGCTCGAAGTAATCGTACGTTCCGTCGGCGTTGTTCTTGTAGCCGGTGTATTGGAAGTGATAAGGCATATCGCCGTCCATCGTAAAACTATACTTACCCGTTCTCGTGAGCAATATTGCGTCTTGAGTGATACGGCCTTTAAGACCGACAGTACCCGTTGACGCTCCTGCGGGGAAAGACGTTGCGGACGTAGAAGCTGTCGCAGACGTAGAAGCGGAAAGTTCATAATCGCCCGGATCGATCGTGGGTTCTTGCGTCGTGATTTCAGCCGTCTCGAAGGAGTAGCTCGTTGCGTTTTTCATCTTTGCAAGAGCCGTTGCAAGTGCTTCGTTTCTTGCGTCGGTTTCGTAAGGTTGAGGATTGGGAACTACGGTCGTGCCTACGTTGTCAAACGTAAAGACGATTTCCGTATACGCTCTGTTTTTGTTAGAACCGGTTTGTTCCGCGGTCTTTGCAAGGACTTTAGTGATTTCACCGTTTTCCATCTTGAAGTAGACGTTCTCGAGAGTTTCGTCAAGCATCGGGGTGAAGCTGTAAGAAAGATACGTCATCAAATAATAATCGTATTCGTCTTCAACGACTTCCAAACCTTCTTCGGTGTACGTCTTCCATACGTATTCGAACACGTCCTCGTCGGGTCTGTAAACGAACTTCTTGGAGATGTTGGTTGCAAACTCTTGAATATGGTTCCAATAATGTTGATTGTCCCACAAATAAGGCACACTAAACGAACCCGTTTGAAGTTTTTTGCTGACTTGGTTGTTCTTGTCGATGAACACTCTTTGCACACCGCGTCCGACGACACCGCCTTCACCGATGTAGTTTGCTTCTTCCGTTGCAACAAAACTATCGGTAATGACGGAAGCTTGTTTGCCTTCTTCCGGCGTTGCGTACCATTCACCGTACCACTTGCCTTCTTCCATCAACACTTTGGTGATATACTCGTTAGTGGTGGTAGAACCGTCGCTTGCGTCAAAGAAGTAGTCCGTTACGACGCCGTTGACGGTGATGCTCTTGTTGCCCAATGCGTTGATTGCGGCAGTAGTCAAAACGTTGCCGTTTGCGCCGGTGACTTGTCCGTCGATCGTCGGTGCTTTTACGTAATATTGTCTTGCGACCAATACGGACGGATAATCTTTGAGAGATGCGGTGATCGTCAAAGACTCTTCGTGGGCGGGTTCTGCGATAATCGTAACTACGTTGCCTTCGACTTTTGCGAGAGTCTCGTTGCTTACGCCGAGCACTACGTCGCTACCGTCGGAAGATACCGCGTTGACGATAACCGTGTCGTCCTTTTCGAGTCTGGTCTTTTCGGGCTTGCTTGCCTTTACGGTCAAAGTGGGAAGCACAACCGGTGCTTTCATCTTGAACGTGACCACCTTCTTAACGTTCGGCAAACGGTTGATCGATACGATCAAATTGAGGTCGAGATCTTGCGATGCTTCTGCGTTAATATATAGCGTGTTACCAACGATGCTCGCAACGTCGGTATTGCTTACCGTCACGGTGTAAGCGCTATTATCGGATACAGCAACCACAAACGTGATTTTGTCGCCTTTGTTTACAGTAGATCCTTCCGCAACGGACGTTACGATATTGATAGTCGGCACGTTGCCGTCTTCTTTATCGTCGCACGCAACGAGCGTAAGCACCATGCTTGCAAGCAAAAGTACGCAAACGAGAGCGATTACGCTCTTTTTCATTCTTTTGCGCGTTTCCATTTTTTGTTCTCCTTTATGAAATTTTTTTTCCAATTTATAATCTTGCTTGGGCGAGGAGCGTTTCCCCCCCCGCTTACGCGTTGATTTCCGTTAGTCTTTCCACACGTAGATAATAAAGTCAAGGCTTTGATCTATCGGTGCTACCCAAATTCCGTTTGCCTCGTCGTGATACTCGTCGTATTTGTTGCGGACAAAACCTTTCTCTTTGAGGAATTCTCTCACCGCATTAAGTGAGGAATTGATGGTATAGTCCACGTCAAGCGGTACGTCGTAGTACAAGCACAAAGCGTTCTTTGCGGTTTTGCTTCCGCCGGGCACTTTGGTGAGCATCATACCGAAACCGTAAGAATCGCCGAGCACGTCTCCGAAGAACGGAAGGATTTCACCCGCGTTGTCTTTGCCGAGGAATTCTTTGAGATAATCGAGTGCGTTGACTTCCGTGTCGTTTGAAGTCGAAGAGGACTCGTCGTCACGTTTGATTATCGTCAATTGGTCCCACGAAGTCGGAACTTGTCTGGTATCGAAGCTCACGTTCACGCTTTCCGGAATAGTTGCGGTGTTGAAGTCCGAATACTTGATAGACACCACGCCTAACATAGGGCCGAGATAGAAGTAGAAGCAAGACTCGGTAATATAACCGTCTTTGACCACCACAAACGGAGTGAACGTCGTATTGGTCAACACGCCTTTTGTCGCAAAGATTCCGTAGAGGTTGATGTCGTTGCCTACGCCATAATAGAACGTTGAAGCCACACCGCACATTGCCTCGTTGACGTAATACGTATAAGTATTTGCATCCTCGTCGTATGCGTAAGCCGTGAATATCTCGGAAGAGAACGCAAAGCTCGGTCTTGCCTTATCAAACGAATTTTGATAAGCACGAGTCGCTGTGTACGTCGTGGGATCGCTCTCTTCGGTTTTGTCATTTTCACTGTACGCATTGTAGAGATTGTCGCTTATCTTCTTATAGCCGTAAGACGCGTTGTCTTCATAAGTACGGATTTCGTTTTGGCTGTTGTCGTACTTCACGTTGTACGGATGGAAGTAGCAAAGATCGTTCGTAACGGTCTCGACGAAGCCCTTGTAGCTCGAACCGTATTGTGAACTTGTCATCTCGTAGAAGTCGAGTTTGTAACTGTCAAGCGCGCGCATATTGTCGATTGCGGTTTGCAATCTTGCGTACAACTCGTCGTATTGCTCGTCGTGAGTGAACTTGTTTATCGTCGGCACTTCCAAGCTTTCGCTGGTGTTGATTGCCACATAAAGTTCTTGCACCGCCTTATATCCTTCAACGATTTGATAGTCGTCTTTGCTTTGAACGTAGATTGCCACTATCTCGCCTTCGTCGATAATAAGTCCCCATTGATTGACTTCGAAATCGTAAGGAGTTGCAGAGGAAACGAGGCGCTTTGAAAGCGTATCACCGCTATTCTTGTACATCCAGCGCCACAACGTTTCGTCAAACTTGAAATCGTCTATCGAAAGATTTGTAAGACTGTTGTACAATCCGGCGTCCTCCCACGACACGATTTGGTCATTTTCGTCCATCATCGGCACGGGTTGTTCTTCGTTCATAAAGCTTATGCTCACTTGGTTTGCTTTGCCGTCGACGTTCTTATAGTACAATCCCGTCTTGATGCCCGAAGAAGAATCTTCGTATTCCGCATACCAGTTGTTGCCGTCCATTGCCGTTCTAATGGGCAAAGTTACGGTTCTTACGAACGTATTGAACATATCCGTCTTGAAAAGATCGATGCTGTCGTAGCCCTCGAAGCCTATTCTTGCGTGATTGAGTGTTGCGAGCATATCTGCCGTGAGGTCTGTTCTCGCAACGATCCACACTTCTTTTTCCGCATAGCAAGCGGTGTTTTTGGTGCTTCTTGCAACGATTTTGATCTTTTTGTCACCTGTAACTTCCGTTGCGGTTACCTTGCCCGTGCCGTCAATCGTGGCATACGATTTGCCTTCCGATATCGACCACGTAATTTCACCGTCTTTTGCCTCGACGCCGTCGATATACGCTTTGTAGGTCACACTCTTTCCGCTCTTGATTTCCGCAGTCTTGGAGATACTGACTTTCACTTCTTGCGGTTTGGGCGTAACGCCTTTGCCTTTGAAGAAGCCTTCTTCGCTCTTTGCGGAGTTATTGTAACCGTTTGCCTTTGCATATACGCTGTAACGAATATCGTTTACGAGCAGGCTTTGCGCCACTTGATAGGACGTGTTTGTAGTCTCGAACTCGTTTCCGTTGAGCACCACCGCGTAAGACGTTGCGTTTTGCACCGCCGTCCAAGTGATAACGCCCGCGTCGGACATTTCGACGTTTTGCGGGGTTGCGAGCGTCGTAGGAGCGGACGGATTGTCCCCACCGCCCTTATCGTCGCACGCAATTAGCGTCGTGAGCGCGCACACGACAATAAGTGCTATTGCCAATACGTAATTAAACTTTTTCATACGCACTCTCCTTCTCAATAGTTGAATTCATGTACGATTTGGACGTGCTTTCCGTCTTTCGTATCGAATTCACAAGTAATTTTCGTAAGCGTCTTTTTCTCGAACTCGCACGTGATATTTGCGTTTCCGCCAATCTCGTAAGAGCCGAGTTTCATAACGCTTGCAAAGTCTTCCGCGCTTACGGTGCAAGACAACTTATCCGATTCCATCTTCAAGTCCTTTGCACTGTATTGGGAAAGTGATATCGGCAACAATTGCGCTCTGTCAACGCCCGATTTTTGCTCGGTGTTGCTGGTTTCGGCAAGTTGGAAGCTCGAGTTGAGCGTCTTTTCAACCGTCGTAATAGTGGCGTTATTGCCGTCAATTGCCATATTTCTTTGATACTCGTAGACGAGCACGCCTTGGTCTTGCATGGTGATATGCGAACCCACCGAAGTCACGCTGTCCATAGATTTTGTCATTGCCTCACTGTACTTTGCGAAATCTTTTATCACAAAATCGCAAGCGCAGAGTGCGAATACGAGGACGAGGATTACCGACGTCAACAATACAAACTTGGTCTTTTTCATCTTTTCATCCTCCTATTATATAATCGTGCGTTTGATAACAAACGCCAGTCCCGCAAGAGCGAGCGCGGACGTAAGCACGATTGCAAAGCCGATATTGTCAGTTGCGTCTTTGAGAGGCGTAACTTGCTCGGTTATCGTGTTGCGATACTCGTTGTACGACGCTTTGAACGCGTCGAGTTTGGTCGTATCGAGGATTGCTCTGTCGCTCGCTTGCAACGCATCCATTTGCTCGATAACGTTCTTGACCGCATCGATTGCTCCCACACTGAACGTGTCGGGCAATGCGTCGATGAGTGCTTGAACCGCTTTGACCTTTTCGCTTGCGTTGGCAAATTTGAGATTTCTAATCGTCGTCTTTGCGTCTTGAACCGCTTTGACGAGTCCGTCCCACTCTGCCTTGTCGTAGCCGTATTTCGTCGGGTCTTGCGTTACGGAGTTGTACACCGTAAGCGCGTTGCTTACGAGTTGTTCGTTTACGAGGGTTACGTTTTGAAGCGCAGCCACTTGTTTTGCATAATCGTAGAACTCGACCAAACTCTTTTCCATTGCCTCGTAGTCGCTTCTGAGAGCGTCTTCCGCCTTGCCGAAGTACACGAGGTATACGAGCGAGTCGTATCCTTCAACCTTTGCGTTGGAAGGCAAAATCATAGAAATCGGATTTTTCTTTCCGAGCAAGTCGATGAAGTTGAAATACGCAAGTTCGTATTGGAAGATATCGAATTGATCGTGTAGCAATTCGTATCCGGGGTCGTTTGACGTGAGTTTTGCGTCCTTGTTGTAGCAGTTTTCCATTGCGGGAGCTACGACGGATTTGAATTCAACGCTTTTAAGTGAGGTATATCCGTAGAACGCGTATTGACCGATGCGTTTGAGACCGTCGGGAAGCACGATTGAAGTGACGTTGACGTTTGCGTTGCCCGCATAATCGTCAATGCGCACCGTACCGTCCATAACCACGAGTTCTCTCTTATACGCGCCACCGGGAACCGCTTTGAGTTCGTATTTATCGGACGCGAGTTTCACGTAGAGCGCACCGCCGTTCAAGAGCGCGTAATCGTTTATCTTACCGTCTGCGGAAGTCACGTTTTGACCGCTCGTATAGCGACCGAAGCTTCTCAACGACGTGCATCCGTAGAACGCGCCCTTGCCCACACTTTCGAGATCGGACGAGAACGTGAACGATGCGAGCATTGCGGATTTTTCAAATGCGGAATTGCCGATGGTTTTGAGCTTCGGAGCATTGAAAGCAATGATGTTGGTTGCTTGGAACGCGTAGTTGCCGATGCTTTCGAGTTTGTCCGCGTTGACCGTTCTCGTGAGACCGGTTTGAGCAAACGCACCTTCACCGACAGACACCACGTTTGCGATATCCACGCTCGACAAAGGAGCAAGCGTAAACGCATATTGACCTATCTCGGTTACGTTTTCGAGGTTGACAGTCGCAAGCGATTTGCAACCGCCGAACATATAGTCCGCAATCGTCGTCATATTGTCGGGAAGTTGTGCCGAGGCAAGAGACGTGCAGTACGCAAACGCGTAATCACCGACTTTTGTCACGGATGACGGAATGACGATACTTCCGAGTTTGGCGTTGTAAAGGAACGCCATTTCTCCGATTTCTTTGAGCGTCGAAGGCAATTCGATAGTCGTGAAGCACGGAGCGGATCCGAATTTGCTGTAACGACCGAATGCGCAATCTCCGATAACCTCTACGACGGGCACGTGGACTTCGGAAAGTCCCGCACAGTCCGCAAAAGCGTAATCGCCGACGTTCTTGACGTTTGCAAGATTTGCTTTCATAAGCGAGGTGCAACCGTAGAACGCTTCTCTTTCGATGGTATCGTCCGTCTTGGAGAGGTCAATGGTGTGAAGTCTGGTATCGTTTGCAAAACAGCCTTGTCCTATATGGACGTTTCCGCCATCGGGCATATTCACTACGCCGAGGAGTTTGCAGTTTTGGAACACGCCGAGGTTGAGCGTAACGTTTGCGCCGAGCGTAACCGTTTCCACGTTCGAATTGAGGAACGCACCCTCACCCACTATCGTGTTTTCGCCGATAGATACCGATGCAATAGCGGTGTTTGCGAATGCGTATTCTCCGATGCTCGTCACCTTGTCAAGGTTGACCGCTTCCTTAATAGAGGAGCACGCCGCAAACGCTCTCTTGCCTACCGTTGTGCCCGTTTCGGGAGCAAACGTGACTTTTGTGAGCGTATCGCAACCGGCGAATGCGAAATCACCGATTGAGGTGTCTTTGCTTTCAAACGTTACGGTATTCACTTTCGCGCCGGCAAAAGCACTGTTTGCAATAGCCGTGTATTTTGCGTTTATAACCAAATCTCCGTATTCTGCGCCAACGGCAGCCAAGATAATCGTACTTCCGTCTTTGGAGAGCAAATAGTTGCCTTCATTTTCCGCCGAGTAGTTCGTATTGTCCGGAGACACTACGAAAGTTGAAAGTGCGGTGTCTTTGAACACGAAGCCTTCGATTTGTTTGATTTTAGTATTTGCGCCAAACGTCACTTTTGTGAGCGCGTAGCACTTGTAGAATGCGTAAGCGTCGATTTGCACTTCGCAATCCGGAAGCGTTATATTTTCGAGTGCCGAGGAGTTGTAGAACGCTTGCTCTCCGATAACTCCGATACTGCTTCTAATATCAACGCTCGTAAGAGCGGGACAATCGCTAAACGCCCCCTTGCCTATCGACAACAAGTCGTTGTGAATGGTTACACTTTCAAGATTATCGCATCTTGCGAAGCAATATTCGGGGATAAACGTGCGTTGATTGTAGATATCCACGCTTGTAAGTCCCGACTTTGCAAACATCGCATAAGAAAGTTGCGTCGACTTGTCAAGCACCACGCTCGTAAGAGACGTGCAGTCCTTAAACGCTTCTTTGCCCGTATTGCGCAACGCCGTGAGGTTTGCGCTCGCAAGAGACGTGCAGTACTCGAATGCGTTTGCGCCTATACTCAAAACGCTTGCGAGATTGATATTTGCAAGTGCTTTGCAGTTCTTGAACGCGGACGCGCCGATAACTTCCACCTTGCTTTGGGTGAGGTCGTTGCCCTCAACCATCATGCCGTCCTCTTTGACGATGTTGACGGTTTTGAGTTTCTTATCGCCGTAGAATGCAAATTCACGTATAAATTTGACCGAATCGGGTATCGTCACCGATTTAAGTCCCGTGCAGTTGTAGAAGGCGTATTTCTTGATTTCCTCAACGCCCTTGGGGATAACCACGCTCGTAACGCTCGTGTTGGAAGCGGGGATTTTGTTGGAGTCGTAATCGTCCTCTTCAAGTTCCACGGAGTTGTCCGTTTCGTACAAGCAGAACGCAAACGCGCCTATGTACAAAATGCCTTCGTCGTCGGGGATAACTACGTTTCCGCCAAGCCCCTTATACGCAACGAGTTCACGATTTTCGATGACGAATTCGTTCTTGACTCTTATGGTAACCGACGCCTGAATGTAAGAGTTCCTCGGTTTTATCGTAATGATTGCCGAGCCTTCTTTGAGTGCGGTCACTTCACCCTTTTCGTTGACTTGCGCGATATTGGTGTCGTTTGAGGAATACTCGAACTCGTATTTCTCTGCCACGTACCACGGCTCTACGTCGTAGTTGAGTCTGACTTTCTCGCCGGGGTACATACCGATATCGGGAGCGGAAGCAACGAATCTTCTGTCCCCCGTCTTGCCTATCTCGCTGGTTTGCGCCGCGCGAGAGTACGCAAACAACGTGTCGTAATATGAGAACCTCAACTCTTTAAGCGTCGCTTTGTTGTAGTCGTCGGCAACCGATTGCAGGGATATATCGCTCGTCGAGGCAAACACCTCGGACGCACTCGTAGCCGCCGCCTCTTCGTCCGAGGAGGACGCCCTCTTCTTGACGTTAATTATGATAACCGCTTGGTTGAGATCCATTTGTTCTCTCACCGTTACGGTTGCTTTGCCCTCTGCAATGCACTTGACGAGACCGTTCTTGACTTCGAGAACGTTTTCGTTGGAAGAAGACCAGGACAAGTATTTCAAATAGTCTTTGTCTTCGTCAACGCTGTCGTCGCCCGTTGCGAGATATTGCGTAAGGTCGACAACTTCGTCTTCGTAAGCGGACAAAATGATGAGGTCCGCACCGTCCATCGTGCCGTCTTTGGTGAACTTGAAGTCACCCTTCGTGCCCGGGAGTTGGCAAAGGAAGATGTTGGAGTTGAGCGCATAGTCGTCGATAGAGAACGCAAGCGCACTCGTAATCAACGCGTCGTTGCCGATATCTTTGAGGTAGTCGGTTATTTCAAATCTTATTGTGTTGTCCTTTCCCTTTTCGCTGTAAACGGGGATAGGATTCTTCGTAAGGAAGGAATAACTACTGCTCGACGTGAAGATAATCGGAGTTATCGATTGCACGTATTGATTGTCGTAGACAACCATATTGATATAGTATCTGTCCTTTTTGAGAGTACGGTCGTACTTCTTTTCGTACGTAACGCTCTTGATAACGGGAGCTTCGTCGTCTGCCGTGAAGTCGAAGCCGAAACTGTTTCTGACGTTCTTTGCGGCACCGCCGTCACCGTAGTCAAGCTCGCCTTTCATCTCAAAGGTATACTCGGCGTTGTTCACGAGACCGTTTGCCAAAGACTTGAACTTGAGTTGCTCGTAATAAGGCAACGGACTTCCGCCGTGGGAATATGACTTGGTTGCGTTGTAGTCGACGTGTTCCCAAATGACCTCGCCCGTGGCTTTGTCTTTTATGGTAAACGTCATCGTCTTTGCGCCTCTCAAAAGGCCCGCATATACCACCGAGATACCGTCTATCGTGCCGAGAATATTGGACACTGCGATATGTTCCTGCGTTGCGGGGATTTCGTCGTACTTATCGGTATCGACGTCGTACAAATACGTTCCGAGAGGAATAATGTAGTTGTAGAAATACGAACCGTAAGGCGTCGTCGCATAGTAATCGGCTTTGAGTTTGTCCTCGTCGTCGATTGCCTTGTCGTGTGCTTCGGATTCTACTTCGTAGTAGGTTTTATCAAACATCGGGGCTTCCGTCCAATCGCCATAGAAAGCGAGGAAAGGCACGTTGAGGTCGATATTCTTTGCATCTTCCGTTTCGTCCCCCGTTTGTTTGAGTTTTATAAATCCTTCGACGTACATACCGTACGGGAAGAGTTTTTCGATAAGTTTCTTTTCTTGATTCGTGAGAGTGTACGTCACCTTCACTTTTGCCGTTGCGCCCGCACCTACGGTGAGTTTGTTGCCGTCAAGCGTTCCGCCCTCCACGATTTCGAAGTTCTTTACGCCTTCGAGAATTTGAGGAGTTTCCGCAACGTGCTTTTCATCGGATGTAGACACGCTTTCCGTCATACCCACGAGTGACAAATCATACGTCAACACGTCGTTTGAGATATTGACGACGTTGAAAGACATCTCGTACAAGCCCGTTCTTTGAGGATCGTCAAAGAGTTCGATCTTGGTGCGGTCTTTGGTATACGCGTTACCATCCTCGTCTTGTGCGTCAACGGTGAGATACGCTCTTGTCGCAACGAGGTTTTTGAGGCTGGCAAGCCCCGCGCCTTGCTTGCGAGGAGAATACGGATTGCCTTCTTCGTTGAGAGCAATCGTTGCCGTGGACATCAACATTTGGTTGGTGAGAACGGAGATTTCTTTCCAGCTCTTTTGAGGATACTTCTCTTTGAGGTATTGTCTTATAAGCACCACGATACCGCAAAGGTTGGGCGTTGCCATGGACGTACCGCTCAACTCGTCGTATTTGTTGCCGGGCACTGCGGACTTGATGTTTCCGCCGTGTGCGGTGATTTCGGGTTTAAGTTCAAGCGACGGAGTCGGACCCCAGCTTGAAAAGTCTGACATAAACGGACCTGCTTGGTTGCTATACGCAATTGTAAGCGTTCCGCTCTTCTTTTTGGCAAGTTTGTAGCCGTTGTCCTTGGATATCGATATCGTGGGAATATGGTCGCTCTTGCCCATCGACATAGCGATATCGCCGTCGATGTTGTTGTAAATGATACACGCAATCGCGCCCGCGGATTTTGCGTAACGCGCTTTTTCTTCAAAGGTGTTGTCGCCACGTCTTACAAGAGCGATTTTGCCTTTTACGTCAAGACCCGCGTAGCTCGTCTTTCCGCCGGTGCCGGGGATTGTAACGTATTCGTACTCTCTCGCAGCGCCTTCGGTTACGCCGAGTTCTTTGAAGAAGTCGTTTTCTTCACCCGTGATAGAATTGGACTCTTTGAAGAAGATGACGTCCGTGCCGTTGCCGACCATATATTTGCTCTTCGTTCCGCTGATAGACGCAACGGAGAGACATGCTTCGTACGTTGAGGGAGAACCTACCGTGCCCGAGTCGGGATTGGTGACCATATTGGTGTTGCCTTGTTCACCGCCGAAGCCCGTGCTGTAACTGTTGCTCGCCGCCGTAAGAACGCTGATACCGCTTTCGTTGAGCTTGTCGTAAATTCTGTTTACGTTCAATTCGTCGACTTCTCTGGAAAAACCGCAAGAAGAGCCGAGCGACATATTGATGCAGTCGACGTTGAGCAAAACCGCGTCTTCCAAAGCAAGCAAGATGTCTTCCGTCTTACCGCCCGTGCTCAAATCGGGGAAAACCTTCATAAGCACAAGTTGCGTATCCACCGCAACGCCCGTGATAACGTCGTCTTTACCGCCGATAATGCCCGCAACGTGCGTGCCGTGCTCGGAGTCGTACGGGAAAACGTTGATATCCTTGTCCGCATAGTCGTACGCAAACGGAATTTTGCCGGATACGTAAACCTTGTCTACGTCGATATCGGAAGTGTATTTTGCAGCGTTGGTTTGTGCCAAAACGCTCTTAATGTCCTCTTTGGAGAAAGACACTTCGTTTGGGTCAAGATTTCTTTGGAACACCGTGTGAGTGCAATCGAAACCGCTGTCGAGTATAGCAACCGACGTATTTTTGCCCGTATAAGGCACGCTGGACGAGTTGAAAATACCCGTTTCGTACACGTCGACGAGGTTGGTGATAGAAGACGCACCCGTCGAAGAAGTGGATTGCGGACGATTGTAGGTGTCGCTGATTATGACGCTCGTAACACCGCTTGAATTTTCAAGCGCGCGCAAATTGCCGTACTTGATAGTTGCGGCAAACCCGTTCATAACCGTGTCGTAACTGCACTTGACGTTCTCGATCAAGCCGTTTTGCGTAAGGCGTCTTATGGCGTCCTCTTGTTGTGCTTGCAAGTAGATGCGCTTGTTGGAGCCCACCTCGCTCGCGGCGTACTCGGCAACGCTTGAGTAATCGTCCGAATATTCGTCGATATAGTCGTCGATGAGGGATTTGCCTTCGAGCGAAACCATAACGACTATTTCGTCCGTATCGAGATAGCCTTTGTTCTCTTTGAGGTAATCGGCTTTGATGCGATCGAGAAGTTCCTCTTGCGTGAGTTTCAACCCGGTGTTGAAAACGCGCAAGTTTTGATAGGTCGCAACTTCCGTATTACCGTCGGATACGTTGCCTGCGTTTGCACCGCACGCCACCAGTGTGAACACCGACAGCGATATGAGCGCAATCATCAGGCAGATGCTGATTAGTTTCCTTTTCATATATATACCTGTCTCTTATACACATCTCCGAGCCCACGAGACGGACTCCTATCT
>URUQ01000001.1 GCA_900551145.1 uncultured Eubacteriales bacterium | reverse complement strand
GGAGTCCGTCTCGTGGGCTCGGAGATGTGTATAAGAGACAGATATACTATCGTGCGCAAAAATAAACTTATACTATGAATATAGCCTTTTTATTGATAACGTTTGCGTCTATCGTAGCAATGATAATCAAATCTCCCGAAAGCGCTTTCCCCACGATGATTGACGGCGTGGGACAGGCAATCACGCTGATTATAAAACTCACGGCGATTTACGCCGTGTGGCTGTCCGTCCTCGATATGATGACCAAGACCAAACTCGACAAAAAATTGTCCAAGTTGTTAAAACCCGTTGCTCGCAAAATTTTCAAAAACGAAAGCGAGGAAGCGTACGATTGGATATGCATCAATCTGTCCGCAAATATGTTGAGTATGGGAGGCGTCGCAACCCCCGCCGGCATCAAGGCAATGAGCGCAATGGAAGACGGCAGCATAAAGGCAACAGACAATATGATTATGCTCCTTGTAATCAACGCCACGTCCATACAACTTATACCCGCAACAGTGGTTGCGATGCGAGCCTCGCACGGCTCTCAAAGCGCGTCGGATATAATGGCGCCAACCCTCATATCGAGCGGTATCGCAACGCTTTGCGGTATGATAATTTGCAAGGTTTTATCACTCAAAAAACAGACAAATAAAAACGCAAATAACGACGCAACACCTATTTTATCATTGAAAAACAATCGCATAAAACCCGCTTTTTGCAATTTTAAGCGCACTTCGAGATTGAGGAAAAACAAATGAGCGTCTATATACTCCCCGTCATTTTACTGCTTATGATAATCGTATGCGCGCTAAAAAAAGTGCGCGTCTACGACTGCTTTCTGCAAGGCACGAAAGACTCTCTTTCGCTTGTAAAAAGCATCTTCCCGTATATAGCAACCATATTCGTTTGCATAGCACTTTTCAAGGCAAGCGGGCTCAGCGAAGAGGTGGCGAAACTGCTTGCAAAACCACTCGGATATATAGGAATTCCAAGCGAAATCGCCGAGCTTATTTTGCTCGTTCCGCTTTCGGGAAACGGCACGATCGCGCTGCTCGAAGACATAATTTCACGCTACGGCGCGGACTCGTATATAGCAAGATGCGCCGCCGTAATTGCGGGCGGAAGCGAAACGATTTTCTATATTTCCGCCGTATATTTGTCTGCTTGCAAGGCCAAAAAGTTGCGCTACGCAATCCCCGTGTCCATATTTGCAACCATACTCGGCGCGCTTATCGCGTGCGCCCTATGTCGTGTTATGTGACGATAAAACTCTATGTTTGTCGTGCGTCTGCAAGTAATATTGCGCGCCTCGCGCAGTTGAGGAATATTGAAAGTGCGGCTACGCCTTGATTCCCACGCTTCGCTCGGAATGACGAGAGGAGTATTCGTATGCGGTATATCAATTGTTACGATTGCTAAAACTGCAATAAATAGATGAATAACGCGTTTAATAGTGATTATTACGAAGTCAATCGTGTCAAGCACCCCGAGGAGCGCAATTACAACAAGGCTAAAACTGCAATACGTTTAATAAAAACTACTACGATTGCTAAAACTGCGATATTTAGATGAAGAACAAGAAAGTGCCCCAAGTCAGACAACCCTAATTTACTAATCGTAAATGAGTTGGCGGACTTGGGGCACTGTAAGGAACGCAGTGACGGAATAGCGATTGTTACGCTATGCGTCAATCGCGTCCAAAGTTAGTCGCTATTTAGCGCGGTTTTAGCCTTCAACGACTTTGTTGAGTTTTGCAACAAGTTCATCCACGTTGATGCCGTGCACAGCCGCTGCCTCTTCAAGAGTTTCGCCGTGTGCGAGCATGCAATGCAAGCAGTGCATTCCGCTATCTTGCAATACTTCTGCGAGTTTATCGGGATCGCCTTGTGCAAGAACATCGATGATGAGCATATCTTTCGTAATCATTGTTATTACCTCCGATTGTATATTATGTAAATTTTATTTGTTAGTTTGAACCGCCGCTGTTGAGCCACAGCCACACCGCAAGCACGATAAGTCCGAGCGCGATGAGTATAGTGATGATGACTTTGAGCGGTGATACGGGTGATTTGCCCGTTGATTTGCCCGTGCGACCGTTGATTATAAATCGGTACGCTTTTTTGCGATACTTGTAGGCGCAAACCCAAAGGGGCAATAACATATAACGGAATTTGGTATCATTGTAATTCGTATCGACGTTGAGATAATCGACGACGTCCGCGCCGTAGCTCGATACAATTTGCTGGCGGATTGCGTCGTCCATTTGTCCTTGCGCAATCGTGAATCCGTCGTGAAGCGACGTGTCGTATCTCTCGGCGTTGAAGCCCGCTATGTAGTCCTTGTTGTACGCCTCGACATTCTCGGTGTCGTAAGGCAAAATTTTGTTTAGTTCCTTTTGCGTGAGTTGAGTGCTTGCTTCGACGGGCACGTCCTCAAAGTACCTGTCTGTTGTTCCGCTGACATTGTACCAATCGATATACGTCTCCATATGGCGGTCTTTTCCGCTGCCCACCATTCTTGTCTTTCTCTCGCCGAACCTTCCTTCGTAACTTGAATCGGTCTGCGTGGTGAACGCATAGGACGGGATATATACGCCCTTGAAGTTGTTGACCGCAAAACTACGTTTGAGTTTAATAGGTGCAAAAAATTTCTTTTTTATCCACTTTTTGCCCGAGTCGGACGCATCTTGTTGAGATATGGCAAACGGAAGTATACTGTCGGGCTTCAATCCTTTGAGGTCTTCGAGCTTGATGACGTTGGTTGCACCGCAATAGGGGCACTTAACCGCCGTATCGTAAGATTCGAGCGGAATATCACCCGCACAGTTGGGACATTTGTACACTTGCGTGTCCATGGCAACTTCGCCGTGAGCGACCTCTGAGAGGTAATCCCTTCTATAACTTATCTTCTTGTCAACGGGGTGCGTTGCACCGCAATATTTGCATTTGAGCGCATTAATAGAGGGGTCGAACGTCATGTCCGCTCCACAGTTATCGCATTTCACGACAGAAGATACGCTGTAAGAAAAATCACCGGCCATCTATATTCCGTTATAGCGATTATTAGTAGAGTTTTGCTCCGCACTCGGGGCAGAACTTGATGCCCGCCTTCAAGGTGGCGTTGCACTTGGGGCAAGTTACACTCATAGGTTGTCCGCATTCGGGGCAAAATTTGCTTCCTTCGGGGACTTCCGCTCCGCATTTTGCGCATTTTACAGTTGCGCCTACGCTAATTTTCGCTCCGCATTCGGGGCAGAATTTCATGCCTGCTTTTACACTGGCTCCGCATTTGGTGCATTTGACCTTTTGCGCACTTGCTTCGTCAAGATTTTGTGCAAATTGGTTGCCCACTCTTGCTCCCATACCGAGGCCGATACCTGCCGCGCCGAACATACCGCCCATACCGGGGTTCTTTGCCGCGTCACGCATTGCTTGGACCGATTCGTATTGTGCGTAATCGTTCATCTTGCCATCGAATACGCCGAGTGTGGTGCGCTTGTCCATTGCCTTCTCGACTGCTTCGGGAAGTTTGAAGTTGCGAATGATGATATTGTCGATGTCAAGACCGATTTCGTTAAATCTCGGTGCGACTTGCTTCGCCGCGGTTTCGCCGAGTTCGATATAGTTGGCGGCAAGTTCGAGTGCGGGAATTTCACACTCACCGAGCAAATCTGTAAGTTCTGCAAGTACCAAAGATTTGAGATGTTCTTCGATATCTTCCGTCTTGTAGGAATGCGTCGTGCCGTAAATCTCTTTCATAAAGAGTTCCGGATTCATGACATGGAAGGAATATTCACCGTGACCTGCGATGCGGATCATGCCGAAATCCTTGTCGCGCATCATAATCGGATTGGGCGTCCCCCACTTCATTTGCGTAAAGCGTTTGAGGTTGACGTAATAAACATCAACTTGTTTGGGGTTTTCAAAGGCATATTTCCAGTTTGCAATTGCGGTGAGAACGGGAGTTGAACCTTCTTCGAGCTTCCAGTTGCCTTCCGTGAAAACGTCGCAAACAGATCCGCGGTATACGAAAACTGCCGCTTGTGAAGGTCTTACGATAAGCTCCGATCCCTTCATAATGGCATATCTATCATCATACTCAAATTTGTGAACGAGAGTATTTTGACTACTGTCTTCCCATTGAATGACTTTGAGAAGTTGTTTTTTAATAAATCCCATAGGTTTCCTCCGAGATTGCTTTATTTTAGAATATTATAACATACATTACGCCAAATTCAATAAAAATCGTGCGTTTGCGCGCAATAATTGCGTTGATATATTTGTTTTGTATTATTTTTTGATTTTTAATATCGCACGTTCCGTTAATAAGTGCGCATCACGTCGATATAGATTAAAAGGGCTCTGCGGTCGCAGAGCCCTTTTAATCTTAAGATATAGCATATCTAAACGAGTTTATTGAACGCTCCATGTTCCGTTCTCATACGTCATTGTGACGAGATTGGAGAGTGCTTGATATGCGGGGATTTCTTGTCCTACTTTGACGTAGGCGGTGTCGAATCCCTCAGACGCGGTTGCAGTCTTGGTGGTGACGACCTTACCGGTTGCGTCGATTACCGTACCGACTGCGGCGTAGAGTTTGTAAACAACTTTTCTTGCACCGAAGGTGGACGGCAAGATGGTCTTGGTGGTATCGCTTGACAATATTGCGGTGGAGAGTGTCACGGCGTAGTTGGTGATCTCACTGCCATTCATGTCGTACACGTACGCTCTGCCGAACCACGCGACGGACGCTCCGTTGTGGATTACGCTGAGTCCGCTTGCGGATGCGCTTACGCTTTGCGTACCGCTGAACGCCTTAGAACCGGAAACTTTGATGTCTACCGTGAGACGCTCTTGCGTGCCGAGCTTAATAGTTGCGCTTTGTCCGTCAACGGTTGAAGTGATCCCGCCTGCGTTCACCGTGTAAGAAGTGGACGCGGGCATCGAGACGAGCGTGTAGTTGAATCTCACAGTGCTCGTGCCGTTGTTTATCTCAGGCCACGTCACGTTGCCGTTGTCGTAAACGGGGTTGAAGATTGCAAACGTTACTTTGTATGCGATCGGCAACACGAGTTTATCGGACTTGTACGGGTTGAACGTGAAGTCGGAGTCGGTTTTGCTGTTCGTCACCTTGCTGTCGAAGATGCCGTCTTCAACGCCGAGCGAGCTTATGGACTTGATTTGCGTTGCGTACATTCTTTGTACGAGGAACGGAATGTCGTATTTTTGTACGTTGCCGTCAACATCGTAAAGTTTTGCAGTAACGTACACAGCACCGCCTTCGTAGCTCGGGCGGAACTTGTCGAAGTTCCACGCAAGCGTGTTGTTTGCAACGCTGTACGTGCGCTCTTCAGTGGAGTTTTCACTGCCGTCCGCGTTGTACGTCTTGATATTGACGGTAAGCGTCGTCGGCATAGTCGGTTTTTGATAATCGTACGGATTGATGTAGTCTTGGCCTGACTTGACGAATCCCTTCAAAGAAGTGAGCGCGCTCGTCGTCTTGACGCTTTGTGCGCTTCTGTCAAGAACTTTGACTGCGAATTGAATTCTTTGCTCTCCGACTTTGTTGTCTTGATAGTTGTATTCTCCGTCGTGGTTGAGAATTGCGTACGCAGTGTAGTTTCCGCCTTGATAACTTACGTTGACACCGCCGAAGTCCCACGTTACGGGCACACTTACTACTTGTCCGTCTTCGAGCGTGACGCTTATCTTGGACGGGAAGTACTTGTATGTGCGGTCAAGTTGTGCGGTCGGGATTTCAACGTAGGTATCCGTGCCGTCTGCCGCCTTGACGAGCATATACGTTCCGTCAAGGTTGTTCTTGACGTAACCGCTCGTTGCTGTGGACGATTTCTCATAACGGTCACCCGTGTACCCGCTGACTCTTGCGAACGCTCCGCCGTCAACCGCTCTGAACGGATCGATGACGAATGCGTTTGCGGATGCGTTCCAGTAAGTCAATTCGGTTTCCGTTGCGCCGTCGAATGCCGAAGATGTGCTCTGACCGCTCTTGACGTTGACCGTTACATTGATGGTCGCCGTTGCGCTGTTGCCGTTTACTTCGCTTGACACTGTCGCTTTGACGGTGGTGTTGCCACCCTTGTAGCCGTATTCCGCACTCTTGGTGTTCCACGTTGCGTCAAGCGTTTGAGTCGTTACGTAGACGAATACATACAAGTTTTCACCACTTGTCGTCTTGTAAGAATAATCCGCTGCGTCATAGTTGACCACGCCTGTGTATCTCGTGTAAGTCTTGGTGTTCTTGTTTACGGTGTAGAACACTACGTCTTGTTCGAATTCACCGATCGTGCCTTCTCTCGAACCCGCAAGCGTGTATACGTTGTAATTGTTGTGGCGTTTCGTCCACGCGGAGGTGTAACGGTATTCGTTGGCGTCAACAGTTCTGCCGTCCGACCACCAGTTTTGAGCAGTCATAAATTGACCGTCTACGTAGTAGGTGAACGTCTTGTCATAGTTGTCCGTGTTGAACAAGGACTCGTCCTCGCTCGTGTACGGGTTGAAGGTGTAGCGATACTCACCGACAGACATATTCTCATAAGCAATGTCGCTGTTGAACACCGTGACCTTAGACACGTGCACTTTAATCTTCATCTCGAACGACGGCATAACCTCGAATGCGTTTTCGTCCACCGCGCGATTGGTGTTCCAAACATGGACGGTCATCGTCCTTTCGAGCGTCTTGGAGATATTCTTCATCTCTTGCGACGTCGGTGCGTTGTCATAGGTGATGTAATATTCACCCTTCTCACCGCTTGCGAAGGTGAGGATCATGGTATGAGGCAATTTGTCTCCGCCGATATACGCAAATTGATTGTAATAGACGTACTCGGTGGGCATTCCGCTATTCTTGTCGTAAACGATGTCGATGTAGCGTCCCGTTCCGACCTCTCCGACGAGCGTATCCGTAATGGTGGAATACTTCTCTTCTGTATTGGTCACGGTAAGTCCCGTTCCTTCCATGAAGAGCTCTGCATCCACGACGGTGCGGTCAAGTACCGTAACCGGTACGTTGACCTTTTGCATCGCAAGATGATATCTCTTTTCATTCGTGAGTTCGAAGTCCGCATTGACTTTTCTCATTGCTTCGAGATACTCGTCAATCGTCACGTATTCTTTCTTACCGTCGCCCATTAAGACGTTTCCGTTTTCGTCAACGTGCGTGCCGTAAATATCTTGATAGACGTATTGTCCGTCCGCACTCTCGATACCGACGATTACGGTTGCCATATGTTTGGAGTCGCTCTTTCTATCCTTGATGAGTGCGTCCACTTGCGTCCAATCGAAGTATGCAAGCACGTCGCCCCATACGCCTGCCGTTGCAACCCAGAGCTCTCTTTCGAGATAGCTTGCGTCGGTGTTGAGGAAGGTGTCGACCAAGATTGCACGATACGCATAATCGGATACGAACAATACGGTTCTGTCACCGACTGCTATATCGATAGTGCCCGTCTCCGTCATCACGTCTGCACCGCCGAAGTAGGTGTAAGTCACGCCTATCGTGTACTTTCTTCCGAAGTACTTGCTGACGTTGGCGTAGAAGTCTGCGTCGCTCTTAAGGTTTGCAGGATCGATATCCGCAAGCGAATACGTTACCGTGACGCCCGCTTCGAGTGCGCTACCCTTGGTGACGATTGTTCTGACTTCACCCGAGCGGAAGAAGTTGCCTTCTTTCCAGAACGGATCAAACGAGTACGGCGTGCCGTCGTAATCTTTGAGTCTGTCAATGCTCTCGCCCTTGACCGTTACGTTTGCCGTGACGGTGGAGGTGAGCCACTTGCTCGCGATAGTGAGCGTCATATCGCCGTTGAAGCCTGCTTCCTTGGTGTATGCGTCGCTCCACGCAAGTGCGACTTCTATTCTCTCACCGTTGACGTTGACAACGCTTGCTCTCGGCAATCCGAGGAAGAACGCCGCGCCTTCGCGAGTGATTGCAAAGCCGTCTGCATAGTTGCCGTCGATGCCGTCAAGAGTGAACCCGTTGTTGATCTTGAACTCGAAGTCTTTATATACAGGAGTCATCGTGCCGTCTTCGCCGACGCTGAACGCCGCGACGTAAGCCTTTCTCGTGAACTTGCCTGCCTTGATTTCTTCTGCGGTCGGCATTGACTTGTCAACCCATTTAAGCGGTACGTTCGGATAATCGACGCCGTTCTTGGTGACCGTTGCGGTAGACGCAAACTTGAAGGACGAGAATACGTTATATTCATTCGCTTGTCCGTCGGGCGTTATCGTAACGTTGATATCGTAATTGTCAAGGTACACCTTTGCGCCGAGCGAGCCCGTTTGAGGATATCTCACGGAGAGATTGTCGAAGAAGTGATAGTTGCGTACGACGTAGACGCCGTTTTCGTCCTTGCGCAATTCGTCCTTGTTGGGCGAAGAATTGTCATCCCAGAACACTTCGGTGTCAAACGCCTTTGCGCCCTCTTTGACCGTTACGGTCGCGGTTGAAGGCAATTGCCACGCGTTCATCACGTCGTAAGTAAGAGTCAATTCGTTTGCGACGTCACCGTTTTGGACGAGCGTTCCGTTCTTGAAGGATACGGTTTGCACGGTGTAATCTGGCACGTGGATATCGATCGGGACCATATCGTTGTTGCCGATGACCGCGTAGACTCTGGTTTGTCTGCCCGTCACGGTTGACGACTCGATCTTGGTCGTCCAGCCTTGGACGTATGCGAGGTAGGATTCACCCTTTTCACCCGCCGTGAGTTTTACGTAAGATTTCTTGGCGATCTCGTATTTGTAGTCGCCGTCGTTGTCTTGCGTGAACGCATAGCGTTTTACGTCCGTGTCGGAAGCGGTTGCGAGGATATATCTGTCGTTTGCTTCGTCGTACTTGTATTCACCGCTGAGGCTCTCTTGGATTGTGTAACGTTTGCCGGAGTACGTGCCTTTTTTGAGGTTGACGAGCACTATTGTGCCGTTGATATCACCCCAAGCGCCGGTTCTGAAGTACTTGCTCGGGTCTTTCGCAAATTCAAGTGCGTCGATACCGAACGCCTCCGAGCCGATGACGTGCGTTTGTCCGTAAACGGTACCCGTGTAGTTCGCCTTATCGGTGAGTTTGTCTTTGATTTGTTCACGCTCTGCGTCGGTCAACGCGTTGACGTCGCCGATTTGTGCGTCGTAGAAGAAGTTGACGGACAAGATGGATTGTTGCTCGACGTTGAGTTTGAGCGTAATCGTCTGCGCTTTGAAGACCTTGTTTCCGTTTTCGTCCTTCGTACCAGTGTCTACGAGACCGAGCGGTTTGTCGAACATCGGCTCACCATTTTCGTCTTTCTCGTAAACGTATGCTTGCACTTGTGCGTAAATCGTTCCGCCCGAGTAGATGTTTTGATCGGGTTTAAGCGTCGTGCACTTTGCGTTGGTGTAATAGTTTACCGTCGACCAATCCGGGTACATCGTGTGCTTGGTGGTCGTGCCGAAGGATACGTCGAAGGACTTGTACGCGTCTTTGTTGTACCACGTCGGATTGAAGGTGTCTTCGTGTGCTACGTCAACGTTGTAAGTGGTGGGTGCGACCGTGCTTACCGTGATGGGAACGTAAACCACTTGCTTACCGCTAAATTCCGTACCAATCGTCAATTGTGCGTAGAGCGGATAATCCGTTGCCTTGTAACCCTCGAAGGTGAGGTCGTTTGCGCCGATTGCATAACCACCGTTCTTGCCGTCCGCAACGACGTAGTTGTCGCCGATCTTGACGTACGGTGCTTTGACTTGAAGTTTGTCACCGACGGGGAGTTTGGTGGACGTGTCGGAGCCCGCGAAGTTGATATCGAGCATTGCGCCGAGTGCGTCGCCCGTGATCTCTCTTGCGGAGTACGCGTCAAACGTCAACGCTGTGTTGAGTGACGAGAACACACTGCCCTTGACGACTATCTTGACGCTTACTTCTTGTGCGTAAACGCCTTCGTATGTCGTTTCGCTTCCGACGAAGCCCGTCTTGTTGGTTACAAGACCTTCCTTGGTCACCGTCGAAGAGATGCTGAATCTGTCACCGCCGACCTTTGCTTTGACAGTTGCTTCGAGTCCCTTGTAGTAATCGATCGTACCGTCTGCGCCCGTGATGGATTTGAGTGCTTCTTGGAGTGAGGTCAAATCCCATTCGAGGCTCATAGTCGGCGTGTTTGCACCCGCAACGTACTTGACCGTTGCTTGGTTGAATCCGTTGAGGTATCCGACGAGATCGTCCGTGGTGAGGCCCAAAGCATCGATGTTGAGAACTGTGGTGTAATTGCCCTTCTTGTCGCTTTCGCTACTCAAACTTACCTTGTTGCCGTTTGCGTCCGTCATTGAGGTGAGTCTTGAAATCTTGTAGTTCTTTGCCGTGATTTCAATCTTGTTCTTGACGGTATTGCTGCTGCCCCATTGATAGGAATAACCGACTTTGATGCTGTTGGTAGCCTCGCCGTCTTTCCACGTCGTCGAACCTTGCCAATCGTACTCGAAGTCCTCGGTATCCCAAGCGATAGTGCCTGCCGGGAAGTTTCTTCCTTGCGGCATCTTGGTCATATCCATCACGTAGTAGGTGAAGTCACCCTCTTTGACGGTTTGCAACGTGTCGCCGTCTTTGACGAGTCCCGCTACGTACGCGGGCACAAGCTTATACTTGTTGCCGTCCTTATTGACTTCTTCGCCTGCAAGTTGCTTGTAGCCGTTGCCGTCCTTGATGACTGCATACATTGTGTTGCCCGTCGCGTCGGTGATGACCGTACCGAACGTGTACGTACCGCGTGCGAACGAAATTTGCACGAGGTTGGGCAATTCGGATCTGAACGTCTTGCTTTGACTATCGATGTCGAGCGTGATGTTCTTTCTCTCGAACTTACCGGTATTGGCGTTATAATCGTACGCTTTGATATCCGTTTGTTGGTAATCGTTGGTTACGTAAACGGGGATTGCATACATAACGACGTTAAGTGCATAGCCGTAAACATAGCCCGCAAAGCGTCTGCCACTTGAATCGGTGTCGTCTGCCGCCGTGAGGTCGACGGAGGCCGCATCCCAAACGATATACGTACCGGTTGCGTCTTGATACGGACTATTCGGATTGTAGGTGTTGACGGTCTTACCGCCATTCTTCAATGCGAAGTTTACATCCGCCTTTTGAGAGAAGTACTCTGCGTTGAAGAAGTAGCTGTCGCGCAATTGGATGGTCTTTTCTTCACCCTTGTAGTAGGCAGTACCCGTACGAGTTGCCGGATCGGTTATGACGATCTCGGTCGGCACTTTTTCCACGCCGATGACGCTTGCGCTGTCTGCGTCGTCAAACGTCAACATACCCGTCGTGTAGCTTGCGTCCGTAGTGCTGTACGGTGTGATACGAAGCATAAAGAAGTCCCAAACGTCGCTCGGTAAATCTTTGCCGTTGCTTACACTCGAAGTTATGGTTGTGTTGCTTGCGGCGTTGCCATTTGCTTTGTTATATCTCATCGACGTGCCTGCGCCCGCTTTCTCGCCGTTGACCATAATCTCGATTGCTTGGATACCCGGTTGCATCGTCTTACCGCTGCATCCGTATTCCGCCGGATTGGGATCGAGGTCGATGTAGATATTGATTGACGGGTCTATGACGCCGCTTGCGAACGGAATCGGGAGGATGCCACCGATGAGGTTCATAAGGTCGAGCAATGTCGAACCCGCAAGGTTCTTAACGGTGCCCCAAGATACGTTGATTGTATTTTTGATTGCAGGCAATGCAATACAGTTCATTATCCACTTGACGAGCGTCAACGGGAAGGATCTTGCAACCTTATCAACATAGTTGACTTTTTCTTGTGTGGTTGCGTTCCTCTTGACGAGTTCGTCAAGTCCGTTGAAGAAGTTCTTGTACTCGTTGGTTGTGCCGATACCGTCGATTGCCGCATTTGCAAGGGATTTACCCGCTTTTGCAACGTCCGCGATGTACGGTTCGTTATCATCGCCGATTGCTTTCATCAAGTTCATAACAATACAATCGACCATGAGAATCAACTCGTTGTAAGCGTCTTTGTCAAGCGTGACCTTCGCGGAAATCTTGCCTGCGCCTTTGCTCATTTCTTGTGCACCCGCAAAGTACGGCCAGTACTCGTAGTTATTGAAGAGGTTGAGATCAACGCTCTTGATAAGGCCGGACAAATTGGGCGTGTAAGAATATGAGCCGTCTTCCTGCCAACCCGTCTTGATGTTGGCAAGATTCTTGTCGTTTGCGGTGGTTGCCGCCGACGGATAGACGTAACTTGCGTCGTCACCGTCCGTTCCGCTGACGAGAGCAAGCATCGGAGAAGAACCGAGCAAGCTGCCGATGTCGATGCAGTCGAAGAAGCTGACGAGTGCTTGCGCTATCTTGATAAGTGTACCCTTGAGAGAGAGGTTGGTGATGAACGCATTGTTACCACCGATGATTGCGGTAAGTCCCGTCGTTGCACGAGAGCTTGAAAGTGCAAATCTCAAATTGTACTTCTCGCCTGCGTTCTGCTCTTCTTTGGATGTATCGGACAAGTTGGTGTACGTAAGCACCTTTCTGCCGTCGAGAACGATGTTTGAACCAACGTTCTTTGCGGCGACGTCCCCGTCGAGCACCGCCTGCCATACTTTGTTTTGAATATTGATGTTAAGACCCGGTTTGAGGTTGTCGAGAACGTTTTGGACAAGGGACATCAAGCCGGACGTCTTGGAGAACGTCAAGCCTGCGTAACCCGTCTTAACGGATTCGATAACGTCTTTTGCGTTGAACACTTCTTGTCTGAACGCAAGTTTGAGGTCTTGGATAGAGATGTTCGCACCGGTGCCCACACTGTCGAGCACTGCGTCGATGGAGATTGCTTTAAGTCCCGTGGTGGAAGTTGCTATATCCAAAGATACGGATTGGATGGGAGGCAACTCGATACCGAGGTTGACGTTGAGCATTCCGAGGAGCGTCGTGATGAACGCCTTGTCGAACGTCACGCCGAGACTGCCGTTTTCGATTTCAACCGTTAGGTTGAGTGCTTCACCGTCTGCAGTGGATGCGCCGGTGTCCGTAGCCGAAGTCGTGCTGTCTGCACTGCTAATTGCATCGAGGCTGACCTTTTGATACGGATATGCGCCGAGCAAACCGCTGATGCCTTGGAACTTAATCTTGCCGAGTCCCAAACCGCTTGCGTCAATGTAGATTGCGTCGGAGAACACCGTGCCGTCTTCGTCCGTGGTCAATTCCCAATCGTTTCTCTTCGGATCGTTGTTCTTCGCAAGTTTGGAAGAGCCGAGATAGTAGAGGCTGAGCAGTTGCTTATTGAGTGCACTGATTTCAACCGCAATATCGCTGTAAAGGATACCGCCGATACCGTATGCCAAAATCGCCGCAAGGTTGATGTTTGCATCGAGTTTGACTTGGAGTTCGATAAGTTCGCTCGCCATCGTGATGTTGAGGTCCGCCATAATGAACTTGTATTCACCCGTGCCGTCCTCCACGTAGTCGTATGCGCGAGTCGAAGAGTTGTAGTTGTAAGTCTTGCTACCCGCTTTTGCAAGTTCCGCTTCGGTCATTTCGGATATCTTCTTGAAGTTTCCGAGCAACGACGTGCCGTCAAGCAAGCCCGCGACGAGGTCTCTCGTCCATTGTGCGAGCGAAAGTTTGTACTTCGCGTCGGTGGGTTTCAAATTGTCGGACTTCATCTTGACGTTGATGACCGTGCTCAAACCGATTGTCGGCAATTTGAGGCTGGCAAGATCGATGCTTCCGCCATTGATAAGCGAGTTGAGGTCGAGTGCGAGGATAGGATCGCCAAACTCACCGTTTGCGATGCTGTCCGCAAGGCCGTACTTGCTCGTTGCGCTCTTGATAGATACGATTTCTTTGCTTGCCGTAGCCGCAGGGATATCGATGCAGAAGTACAAGCCGTCGCTGAAACGTACGTTGATGCTCGTCTTCGTTGCGCCGGGAACGTACTTATAATCACCCGCTGCGTCGTATACGTAGTTGTTGCCTTCTTTACGGAATCTTGCGCCCGTGTACGTCGTCTTTTCCTCTTCGGTGAGAAGTTCGTATTGACGAGTCTCGCCTCTAATAAGGATATCACCGATGTCGGGGAGCAGATCTTCGCTATAATCGAGACCGCGGATTTGCATTATCTTGCGATAGATGACGTTGATAAGGTCCGCATTGAGTTGCAATAAGAACTTTTGCGGATTGACCATAATCATAAAGTACGCGTAGTCTCTCATCGTTTGCTCAATCTTTTCGATGTCGCTTGCGTCGGAAGTGCTTGCGTCGGAAGAAGTGCCTGCTTCACCGTCGATGTACTTGCCGAGCAATCCGTAGATCAAGCCCGTCTTTCCGCTGAGGTTGAGACCGTTTACGCAAATCTTTGCCGTTTCGCCGAGTATGCCTTGCAAATCGACGTAAAGCGCGTCGTCTACGAGATACAAGCCGAGCAACGTGCTTTCACCGTCTTTGACAGTGTTTCTTCTGAGTCTTACCGCAAGTTCGACCGTCCAATTTTCGAGATCGACGTTTGCAGTGAGGTTGAGTTTGAGGAACGCTCCGCTGTCGTTGCCGATTGCGTTCTTGATGACAAGTCGCAACGTTGAGCCAGAGATTGCGCTATTCGGATTAATGAGACCGAGGATCAAGTCGAGTATCTTGCTCAAATCGATTTCGTTTCCGTCCTCTTTCCTGCCACTGCCGTACAACGATACGTCGATCGTCATATCGAGGCTGAGTTTTGCGTTTTGAATGCTTACGTATTGTCCGTAAGAAGCGTTGCCGTTTGCGTCGCGGATAATATTGCCCTCGCTATCTCTTTCTGCCATCTTCTCGTCCTTGTCGACGGAGAAGTCTTTGTTGACTCTTGCATAGAGTTTGCCAAGAGAAATCGCAAGACGGAAATCACCTTGTTTGAGGTAGACGCCGTTGGCGTTGTCAAGCTTAAATTCGCCGTTCTCGTACGAATATCTGTCGCCAGTCCAGAGCGGGAATGCGTACGAGATGAGCGCATATTCATCGGTGGAGACAAGCACGTAGTTGTCTTCGGAGAAGGAAGTTGCTTGCGTGTAGTTGTCGCCGTCTTTGACGAACGTGGTCATACCGTCCGTCCAAGTCGTGCCTTCACCTTGTTTGATACGGCTTCCGCCCACACCGTATTGTGCGTTGTAGTCTTCGACACTGAGATAGAACGTCGTGCCGACCTTGAATCCGAGGTTGATATCGACGCTGGGTTGATTGCCGTAGAAGTTGATGGTGATACCGCTGGTGTCCTTATCGTTGGTGGTGTAGAGTTTGGGCAAGAATTGTCCGATACCCGCAAGCAACGCACTGTCGCTATCCGCGAGCATACCGATAAGGTCTGCGATAAGAGTTTCGTTTAAACCGATCGTGATAAAGTCGTTTGCGATGAGCAATCTGCCGAGGACGACGTTGATAATGCCCCAAATATTTGCAGGCAAGATACCCGTATTGTCGTTCTCTTCATCCGCCGCCGTAGAAGCGAGGGATGCACTGCCACCCGAAAGCAACGCGCCGAGGTCGAGACCGTTGATTACTCCGTAGGAGAAGAAGTCGCCCCAACCGACGATTTCACCGATTTCGTGTACGTCGATGTTGAGATAGAGTTTGCCTTCTCTTACTTCTACCCACAAGTAACCCTTGGGTGCGTTTTCGCCGTGGTAGTTGGTGGCATAAGTGAGTTCGAGATACACTTTTGCGCCTTCCAAGACGTCGAGAATAGTTGCGGTGGTGTCACCTGCAATCATTCTGAACAGTCCGCCCGTTTGCAAGAATACTTTGAGGTCAAGATCGAGACCGATCGTACTCGTAAAGGACGAATAGTAGTCGGTCAACGACGATGCGATGAAGTACAGATAATCGCAGATAGACTCGTCGTCGATGAAGTTCGTGAGTTGGTACGTCCAGTTGATGATGTCGGAAAGTTTCATTCCGAGGCTCAAAGACGCGCCGATTTCGAGGCTTCTGAGGTCGCCGAGCATTGACGCGATATCCATCTTCGCACCGTTTATGAGATCGGAAAGGTTGAGATTGACCGCTTTGACGTAGTTGGTAAAGTCGGAAGTGACTTTGTACGCCTTTTCGGGTGCGTTGGGATAGAAGTATTGCACTCCGCTTTCCAGCGTGTCGCCGACTTTGACGTTTGCATTGTCATAACCGCCCTTTGCGTTCTTCACGTACAATTCGCCAGTGTAGACCAAGCCCGTTCTATTTACTATTGCACCGCTCGTATACGCAGTGAAACCGTCCGCTTCGTACATATCCGTGTAACCGTTGTTATCGGGGTCGATCGGGTAGTACGTTGCGCCGTTATAAGAGACTGCTCTTGCGATTTCGCTTGCGTTTGCGTTATACGTGCCTTCGAGTGCGTATTGCAAGCTGCCCGAACCCGTGAAACCTTGGATTTGGGTCTTGTTGACTCTTACGTAGTTGGCGTCTTTGTCGATAACGTAGAGCGTGCCGTTGAAAGCCGCAAATTGCTTGCTGAGTGCAAGGTATCTGTATTCACTGCTCGTGAGGTTGTTGAGTTTCTCTTGGACAAGCACGTATTGACCTTTGATATCGGTGTATACGACGCTTTGATATTCCGTATTATACGGAGAGCCGAGAGAGTATCTTCTGTTTTCCGTGATCTCTTCGAGAACGGTGTCGGCACGCATAAATCTGTCTTCCGGACCATAATTTACGTTGCCCGCTTTGTAGAGTGCGTATCCGCCGTTTTCTATGGCTTGTACGTCGTAAGTGCCGTCGGCCTTTGCCGTCAATGCATAACCGCCGTCTGCTTTGGCGTAGTAGTCGTTGCCGTCTGCGCCTCTATAAAGTTTGATATAGTCTTTCTCATCGAAGTTTCTGCCGTAATAATTGTCGTAATTCGCATTGGAATTGTCACGGTAGAAGTTGGCGTAATAGAAGATGTAATTCGAGCCTTGTTGACGTGCGAGGATATCTTCTTTTCTGCCGAATTCGATTGAAGAGGACTTGCCTCTCTCACCGTTGAGACCTTGAATATTGAGTCCGAGATTGACAACGGGGATGTCGCCTTGTTCGTTGAACAAGATTGCGCCTATCGTCAGGTCGTACGGATTGAGGTTTTGTTTTACGTAGACTTTGAGGTTGGGGAGCATATCCGCGATGCTTGCGTTGTCGGGCAACAATTCTCTGATAAGAGCCTTTGCAAAGCCGGAGGTCACGTTGAGTGCGATTGCATTCGTAAAGAAGTTGAGATACAAACTTACCGCGTCCGAACCTTGCTTGTCGGGATTGTACTTATCGGTATTGTCGTCCGCCGTCGATGCGTCTGCGTCGATGTTGAAACCTGCCACGAGTCCTGTGAGCAATGATTCAAGCGAATAACTACTCATATCGACGTAGAGTTTTGCGTCTTTGCCGAGCAACGCTTCGAGGTCGAGATACAAGCCTGCTTTGCCCGTCTCTTGGTCGTTGTTGTAGTAGATACCGAGAATGTGAGGTTTGGTGCCGTCAAGCAACTTGCCTTCGTAATTCTTGTTATCTCTGTCTTCGGAGGATACGTATCCGCCGTTTTCGAGTTTGTCGTTTTGTTCGCCCCAAATATCGATTGCAACGTCAAGGTCGCGGATATCGATACCGAAGGACGGCAAAATGTAGAGTTTGAAGCCGAGATTGAGGCGCAACGTGAAGTAGACGTTGAAAGTCATATCTTCCGTCACTTGGAACTTGCCCTTCAGGTTGCCGAGCAACGCTCCGAGCACGTCACCGAGTGCCTCGTTGATGCCTGCGTAACCGTCACCGAGTGCGCTGTTTACCCAGACGTAGAGTTGTCCCGCGTCTTTGAGAGCCTCGATTTCGGTCTCGTCTGTTACTTGTACGTAGTCACCGTGATACTTCTTGTATGCGATCTTCTTGAGGACAGCCATTTCGACGTCCGCATTTTGGTCGCCGGTGGGATTGTTAAGAGTGTTGTAGACTTGCTTGTAGTCGTTGTAAGCAAAGTAGATCTTGCCCGCTTGCAAGAAGAGGCTTCCGCAAAGCGCCAATGACAAGTAGTAGAAGTCTTCGGTGTCGACATATTCTTTGTACTCGTAATCCGCATACTTCGCATCGCTGAAATCAGGCGGCAAAATCTTGCTGTCTTGTTGCACTTTGAACCAGTAACTGCTCTTGTCGAGATCGTACTTTTTGAGTTGTTCGTCGACTTCTGCCTCGCTCATACCGCTTGCAAGGAGTTGTTTGCGCAAATCGGAGAGGAGAACCTTCTTTTGCGTGTTGTACTTCTCTTGCTTATAGATGAACGTTCTTTGAATTTCCGTATAGGAAACGCCCGTGGAGACGTAATACGTCTTGCCTTGCGCAATGCCTGCGAGATAGTCGGGGAATGCACCGTACTTGGTTGCAAGCTCATACGTATTGGTGTTTTGGTCTTTTACGTACAAGGTGTTATTGTCGATGACGTAATATTTGTTCTTATACTCGTAATAACGCGGTGAAGCAAGATACTTATCAACGCTGAACTTGCCGTCTGCGTCGTCGTAATCGAGTTTCCAACCATCAAAACCGTCCGCTTCTTTATCGACGCTGGTGTAAATGATTTCGTCTGTGTCGACGTAGCGTGCGCCTTCTGCGGGGTTGGTGATGTAATACGGAGCGTTCTCTACCTCTTCACCCGTAACGTAATGGAATTTGGTTACGCCAAGTTTGGGTGCAAGAATGCTGAGAGATACTTCGTAATCCCACAAGTAGAGGTTGATTTCGAGGAATGCGTTGCGTGCTTCGAGCGGTTTGACAATGCTGTATACACCGTCGTCCGCTACGGCGTACGTCTTACTTGCCTCGTCATACACGTACAATTCGGGGATAGACACACCATAGGTGTTTCTCATCTCGGTGTTATTAACGCTACTGTTGATTTGAGATTGATTTGCGTCCGCGTACGGGATGTAAGTGCCTGCGACTTGGATATACGTCGTCACCATGGTGATGTCGTAGTAAGCCTTCGTGCCTGCGTTGACGAGTTTGTCGTATGCCTCGCGATCAGCAGCGGACATATCGGATTTTTGTACGTACGCGCCGTCCTCGTCGAGATAGTACAAACCCTTGCTTGCGTCGTTGTACGGCTGGATTCTAAAGAGGTTTCTGGAGCGTTCGAGCTCGCCGACCAATTCTTTGCGCGCTTTGATGTATGCGGGCGTCGTGTGGTCGGTCATGTCCTTGACTTCCTCTTTGAAAGCATTGATGACGTCTGCTCTATGCTCGTAAGAATATCTTGTATTGTCCGTGTAGAGCGTAACAGCCGGTTTGTTGCGGAATTCGCTATCGTCGAATTGGATTGCGTCCTCACCCATAAGGAGAGTAAGGAGTTTGTTGATATAGTCGGGTTGCGCCAGCACTCTGACATATCTGGACGTGATTTGCAATCCGTATGCAAACGCTCTGATATATTCAAGAATGGTGTCGTCTTTTACAAGCGGGAAGGATATATCTTGTTTATCCTCCGGCTTTTCTTCTGGTTGTTCGTCATCCGATGCGATTGCGTCTGATTGCGTCGTTCCCGCCGTGAAGAGGCTGGAAACAAGCTTGCGCACTTCGTTTGCATCCACTTTTACGCTCGGAATGTTGAAGTAGCTCAAATCGATGAACAAACCGCCGTTGACTCGTTTGTATCTACCCTTTTCGTTGCTGTAGCAATAGCTCGAATCGTAAGAGTATCTGGTGCCTGCGTATTCGCCGGATTCGATGAGTTTGTATTTGCCGTCGGAATCAAGATAGTAACTGCCGTTCTTCGTCTCGAAGTAGTGGTCGAATCTCTCGCTCGGCGCGATATAATCTTCGCTCGTCGGATCGTCGATATCCGCGTCGGTGAGCAATTCAAACGTACCGCCCGCCATATAAATGCCGAGCAAATCGTGATAGTCCGCATCGTTACCGCCCTTGGTTTGAAGAACTACGCTGAGATTGACAAAGCTTGCGATGTTTGCTACAAGCTCGGTCAAAGCGGATTGACCGAATTGATCGAGAACTTTTTTGAGCAGATCAATAACCACAAACAAGTCCATATCTCCGTCGAATTGGTCGTCGTCTCCTACGTATTTGACGAGTTCGGTGCGGAAATAGTTGAGCAATGCCGCTATTTGGATATCCGCCTTTACGACGAGTTGGAGCGAACGGTTTACGTCGCCCTTCGTGTCGGACTCTGCCTTGATTTTGAGCAAATCTTCACCGCTCAATCCCGGCAAGAGTGTTTCGAGCACGACGCTCAAATCGATGTCGCTGCCGTATTTGAAGCTCGTGGAGATATCGATAGTCTCTTCGAGCGTGAAACGGTCTACGTCGTCAAAGTTGGTATATTCTGCAAGTTCATCACCGCTCAAAACGTATGTACGAGAATTGGTGAACGCTACGTCGAGGTCTTTGATTGCCAAAGAAAGTTCGAGCGTGGTGTCGTACTTCGCGCCGTCGGAAACGTAGGACTTGTTGGCTTGTGCTCCCGCTACGAATTCGTAAATCTTGGTGTCTGCGAGCGGGAAGATATTCTCTGCACTGTCAAGGACTTCAGAACCGTCGCCCTTGTTGTTATCGATTACTCTCTTTGCGACGATTTCCTTGGTTACGGGGTTGTATTCGACTATTCTAAATCTCTCGTATCTTTCGCTTGCCAAGACGTCTTTGTCTTTGCCGGGAGCGATTGCACGGAAGTATTGACCGGCGTTGCCCGATACGAAGTTGCCCGTAGTGCTCGGTTGGAACACGTAAAGTTTTGCCGATGCGAGATCGTCCGCTTGCGTCACTTTGTCTGTGCCGACTGCATTGAATCTTTCACCGTCGAGACCGAGGGTTGCGGAAACTTCGAGGTTGATCTTGTTTGCCGTGTCGAGTTTGAGTTGCAAACTGCCGTTGATCTCTTGATAGAACAAGTCTTTGATATCGAAGCCGAGCAAACTTTCGGGGATATATTCGAGAATGGTGTCGAAGAGCATATCGCCGATCGCAACGGTAAGCAAATCCTTGTTGATGAGGATTGCAAGAGCGAGGTCTTTGTTGCTGAAATCGATATCGTCACCCGTGGTTGCGTCGTCGGACGCTATGAATGCGTCTTTGGTGGAACTCGTAGCCGTCTTGTCGGTGTAATCGAAGTATTCGTCGGTTGTTTCGAAATCGATGATGTAGTCTTCAAGTATCTCCGCGATATTAAGACCGCCGATTGCGACTTTTTGGATATTGAACGCTTCTTCGAGGTTGAGATAGATTGTGTTGTTGACATAGTATGCACCGAGCCACAAGCTCTCATAACCGGACTCCGTGATATTGATGAGTTCGAGTTTGAGTTCGGACTTGGTGAGGTCGTAGATGTCGACCATAAGCGATACGTCGAGGCGGAAGTGCGCGGAAGAATAACCCTTCGTAGTAGAGGGCATTTCAACCACGATACCCGCGAGGTTGCCGATGATATTGCTCAAAATTTGGCCGAAATCAAGCGTGCCTTCGGTGATGCCGAGTTCGAATTCGACAGAGAAAGACAACGTGATGATTGTGTCATAGAACGGATTGGTCTTGACTTCGCCGACAAGTGCCATATCCTCTTCGGGAATGTCGCTTGTGTAGAGGTATTCTTCACCGTCTTTGACGTAGGAGTGCGCCTTTTGGTCACGGATATAATCGGGCAACAATTCCTTGCCTGCGCCGATGGTGATATCCAAACCGCCGAGTTTGAGACCCATATTGACGCAACCTATTGCGATATCGAGACCGAGGTAGTACTCGCTGATATAATCGAACAACGTTACCGTGCGGTAATATTCACCGTTCGGATCTTTGACGTATCCGAATTGATATTTGTAAATGCTTTCGATCTTGACGGGCTCACCGTTGTACATAACGTAGGTGAAGTAGTTATTTTCGGTATCTTTGATAAACGTATCCGTTTCTACGCGCGCGCTTCCGTCGTACACGTACAACTTATAGTTTCTAAGATTTACCTTTTGTTCGACTTCACCGAACTTCACAAGACCGTAATAGTCGTCGTTCTTATTGATGTATTTGCCGTATGCGACGCCCGTGATGAGTTCGTACTTGGAGTTGGGCGCGATATAGGTCTTGCCCGCTTCGTACTTGCTCGTGATGACGTACGTCGTTACTTTCTTGTACATCGTGCCTTCGTAGGTGTCTTTCTCGCCTTCCGCAAGCTCGACGTAGTTTTCGCCGTCCGCTTTGTAGATAGCACCCGTGTAAGAGGACGCTTCTACTTTGGAGATTTCCACATAATTGTCGACGCCGGTATAGAGTATCATGCTGTCCGCCGAGTAATAGTCACCCTTCTCGGTGCGATAGTATGCGTCGAGGTCTGTCACTTCCACGTAATACGTGTCTTGGACTTCCGGATCGGTGGAATTGTTGAGTTTGTATCTGTCGCCTTTGTATTCGTTGTCGAATTTGGCCTGTTCTTCGGGAGACAAGTCGGAAATCTTCTTGAATTCCGCTCTGCCGAGGTCAACGCCGAGAGAAATATTGAACACGTCGAACACTTCCTCGATAGAGCCGAGGTCGGGCATGAAGGAAGAAATGACGAATGCGAGCAAAGCGCGCGTCAATTGAATTTGGAATTGAGCGTCGCTGTATGCGAGCAATACCATTGCGTCTCTTACCGCACTTGCACGTTCCGCACTGATTTCCTGAACGTCCGCCGCAACTGTCGCATCTTGACCTTGTCCGTCGTCTTTCTGGAATTTATCGATGATTTTCTTTGCAAAATCAACGAAGTTGTCGATCTTGGAGTAGTTTTCTGCCGTGTCGACTACTTCCGTGAGGTCGAGATAGAGAGTACCGTGATTGAGGTACAATCCGCCGAGGACTTTCTTCTCGCCGTTTGCGTACTCTGCAAAGAAGCCGTATTCGTCCACTTCGATAAACTCGATTGCAAGTTCCACCTTATCAAGGTCGCTGTTTGCGATAAACGACTCGATGGAACCGCCCGAGATCAAGCCGAGCAAGTCAAGTGCCGCAAGGTCAACGTTGGCGGAAATTCTCACACCGATACCTGCGTTAAATGCGGACTTGGTTTGCAAATTGATGATCATATCGCCAAAGAGGTTGCTGATAAGACCGCCTGCGTTGGTGGTTTCCGCACTGCCGGAATTGAAGTAGATAAGACCGCTTACGCTCAAGCCGATGTTTTGGTCTTGATATACCGCTTTTTCCGCTCTCTTATATACTTTGACGTCTTTGACGGTTGCGACTGTTTCGTTGCCGTTTTCATCCGTAACCTTGATAGCCGTCATCGTGCGCGTATAATATTTTGTCGCGCCTGCGGGTGCGTCCGCACTATTCTTATTTACATATACACCCTTTTCTTCGTTGTAGACGTATTCGCCGTTGACATCCTCTTCGTAGGTGAGTGCATAAACCTCTTCGACAAAAGCATAACGTTGCTTGCCGCTTACATCCTCGCCGTTTGAGATAAGTCGATAGGTGCCGTTGGTTGCGTCGAGGATATATTCACCCTCTGCGTTTTCGACATAGCGGCCTACTATCGTTGCATAACCGCGAGAATAACGTTTTGTGCCTTCTGCAATATTTTCGCCTTCGTTGATAGGACGATACATGCCGGATTTGAGGATATAGTTGCCGTTTGCATCTTCGTTGAAGACATAGTATATGCCGTTTTCGAGCGGAGTCTTTTCAACGGAGTAAATTTCGTCTCTAAAGCCGTTGACAAGCCCGAGAATGTTTTCGACATACTCGTTGAGTGAGATGAATTGGCGACGTTCGTCGATATCGAGCATACCTTCTTCGTTGCCCGAAGTGCTTTCAAGCCCTATTTGAGCGTTGAGTGCAAGCACCAAATCCATCGTGTATTGTTGATAATCTTCACCATTTGCAATCCATATCGGATCTTTCTTGTTGGCGAGGGACGCTCTGAGTCTCAAAGCGAGCATGTCGTCGCCGAACATATCCGTTTGCGGATAGAGATACAATCCGCTGTTGCTTTCGTCAAGCACCACTTGGTCGGACTCGATGGTGGTCTTGAGCAACAATGAGAGCAACTCGTTGATTGCGTTGCTTCTGAAGAAGATGCCGACGTTGTCTATTCTGTTGCCGTTCTCCAAAGAGCCCGCATCCCACGGTTTTGCGGTGATGATAATATTCTTGATGAGCTTGTTGACAATGCCAACCACGTCAACGGAAGTATTATTATCTTTTGTCGAATCATCGCTTGGAGTTTCACCGTCTGCAATTATTGCATCCGAGGAAGAGGATGCGAGTTCTACGCCGAGAGAATCGAGCAAATCGAGCAAGTCCACTTGAACGCGCGGACCGCCGATACCTGATGCGTCGACGTAAATTCTGCCGTCTATGAGATAGATGTCGAGCTTGGCGGTGCTTGCCGCGCCGAGTTCGTACGTGAAATCGATGCCTATGTGCGCCTCGAGTCCTGCCAAAATCGTTTCAAGACCGAGATTGAGGTTCTTGATATCGAGTTGCGACAAGTCGTTCATTCCCATAGCTTCGAGATTGAGACGCGCGTTGATATCGAGTTTGAATCCGTCGTCCACTTTGTCGGTGAGCGCAAGAGACAATCCCAATCTTTGGAGCAAATCGCCCACGCTGAACGCGTCTTTTACGGTTGTGAAACCGAGTTCCTTGTTTGCCGTGGATATGAGGATTTGCGGAAGCATCATCTTGGTAATGCTTTCAAGGCCTTGCATTCCGAGGATTACGTCGAGAAGTTTGTCAAACGTAAAGCCTTCGCGTATATAACGTCCGTCGTTGTCTTGTACGAATCTGTTGTCGTGCGCATTGAGCGAGTATCTTTCGGCAGGATTGATTCTGTTCAATGCTCTTTCATCGTCCACATAGGTGTACGTTGCACTGCCGTAGTAGTCGACGATGAGGCTCAAATCCACTGCAATGATGTGTGCGTCGGTGAGCTCTTTAAATCTACCGCTGTTTACGATTGTGTCAACCTTGGCGTCTATCGTTTTGCGAGTTTGCGTGTCGTTGCCCGTTGCCAATGCAATGTCTTTGACGCCGATACCGACGTTGATTAGGTTGCTGTCGACGTTGAGGTCGAGTCTGAGGCTGGGGTCGAGTTGGAAATCAACCGCAACGGACAAGTCGAGATCAAACTCTTCGAGGACCTTTGCGATGTCGATATCGCCGCTCGTGCCGGACGTAATCGCCGCAATAAGCCCAACGATGACGTTTTCCATAACGAGAACGCTGAGTTTACCTTCCGAGATACCCAAAATGAGTTGCATCTTTTCGTCTGCGCTCAGTTCAGCGGTATCTGCCGCCGTGGAAGCGTCGTTTCCGCCCTTGCCTACAACGCTGTTGAGGTCGCCGAGCAATTTCTTAACGTAGTTGCAAACGACTTCGCTGAGGTTGGTATTTTTGAGATAGAACGGTTTGTTTCCGCCGAGTTCACCGAAGTCGAAGTATATATCTCCGCCGTCGACGTACACGGAAAGAATGCTTTCTCCGTTATTTTCGTTTTTGATTTCGACAATCATTCTCGACGCGTTTGCTTCGTTAAGAACGAGGTTTGCGCCAACCGTCAAACCTATCTTGTACGATACGTCGTCCTTGAAGTCGATGCCGAGTTTAAGACCGAGATCCTTGATAAGAAGGTCAATGTATTTTTCAAGACGGATTTCCTCGTCTTGCTTTTTGAGACCGAGTTCGAGACCGAGTTCGACGTTGAGAGAGAGAGTATTGAGGTTTTCAAAACTCGTGTATACGGACGCGTCGAAATCTTCGGGCAAAACACCGTTGTCTTTGCCGATTTCGATATCAATTCCGCTGAGCGTGATACCGAGAGAAAGAGGGTCTGCCTTGACTTTGAGGTCAAGTTTATAGTTGCTCTTCCACGGAGAGTCGTTGTTCCACATAAACGCGAGATAACTGTTGTCGGAGTCGAGTTTGAGGAAGTTGTCCGCGGAAATTTGTTTGCCGGATATCATACTGACGAGCGTTGCTACGAGCGCTTGTGCAAAGTTGACTTTTACTTTGTCCTCGCCGATACCGATACGGCTGATGAGGTTGCCGAGGGATGAGCCGATAATGCCCATAATGTCGGGCTTCGCGTTATTATCGGGCGTATCGTCTGAGGTCGTTGCCGTGCTATCCGAAGACGTGAGCAAACCTCCGAGCAAGTCACCGAGCGGCATGTTGGTGAGTGCAAGGTGGAAGTCGTTTTTGATGTCGAGATAGAGAGTGCTTACGCTCTTTCCGTTCTCTTCACCCGCATAAACGACGCGTAGTGCGAGGATAACTTTTTCGAGTTTTTGAGCGTTGCTCATACCGTCGATATCTTCGATACTTGCATTGTAAATCTCGATTGCGAGGTCGCTGTGAGAGAGTATATATGCGATATCGAGGAATGACGCCGCCGAATAGAGTGCCACGTCTTTGTACTTCTCTGCGTTATCGTCCGTGACGTTAATCTTGACCGCCGCGTCACCTTTGATAATAAACGCTTCGCCTCTGAATGCGACGTCGTGTTTGGTTTCGGCAAGCGCAATACCATCTGTCTTATAGTACTTGACAAACACTTGTCCCGTATATGTGTTGCGCTCGTCTTGCGTCAAAAGAACGTATTTCTTGCCCGCTTCGTCGATTTTGTATACTTCGACGTAATCGAAGTCGTTCGTCAAAGCAATCGGAGTGGTCAAAACGTGTTTTACATAGTAAACGTTTTGCGACAAATCGATAGGCACTTCGGGATTGAGGCGTGCGTTGAGCGCGATACGGAAACCGATGTCCGAACCTGCCGCAACCGGTGTGTTGAATTGCAAGAGCAAATCACCGATGAAGGATTTGAGGCTCGGGTTGTCGTCGCCGAGGAAGTTGGAAATCCATTCACCGATTGTCCACTTGTCGTTGCCTGCGTCTGCGCCGATGGAAATCGTGCCCTTAATCTCCGCGTAAATACTGGGAATGGTCACGTCGCCGTTTTCGTTGAACAAGCTTGCGTCCTCGAAGGCGTTGTCTTGCAAGTATTTGCCCATCGGCACGCTTTCACCGTTGTGGTCGATCAAAATTTCGGTTGAGTACTCTTTGTACGTACCAAACCAGTTGTAATAATATTTTCCGATATAATCTGCGGGCGCGGGTTGATCTGCCACTGCGATATATTCACCCGTAGCGTTGTTATACCAGTGTGTAGGACCTTGTTTATTGCCAAGATTGATACTGACCGTACGACCGTAAATTTCCGCACCGCCCGTTTCTTGTCCGCTTACGTTGCTTACCGAACCGCTGACGCGGAAGAACTTGCCGTCATGTGCTTCGAGGTTGTCCCAAGCGATATCGAGCCACGCCGTGACGTCGTTGGCGTCAACGCCGAGGATCGCGTATACGAGTTCGGTCAAACCTTTTGCAAGTTCGATTTTGAGACTGTCTGAAGAGAGCAAAGCGATAATAGACAAAGCGAGTTGTCTCTTTGCCTTGATGTCGGTTGCGTCACCTTCCGCCGCCGTCATTGCGTCAACCGCTTGTCCGTTGCCGTTGATGCTTACTACGGAGTCTTTTGCGAGCAATCCGAGGATAATTTCATACAAATCCACATCGGCTTTGACTTTGCCGATGCCAAAGTTGCTTGCGTCGATATAAAGTTGGCTACCCGTGTAGTACAAACCGAGCAAAACCTTGCGGTCGTAGTCGAATTTCTTACCCGTAAGCTCGATGAGCAAGGACGTGGAGTTGTCTTTGGTGCTGATTTCGGGTGAACCGAACAAGTACGCGAGGATAGGCGACAAATCGATTTGCCCCGCAAGGCGGAACTCGTAATTGAGTTTCATATCTCTTTCAAACGTAAATTCCGTCGTATTTATCGTTTCGGGAACGTATTGACCTGCCGCCTCGTCGTAATAGTAGAGTTTTCCGAGATAACCGTTCGGAACGGGAGTGGCCTTGGTGATTTCCACGAATTGTCTCGTTTCTTCGTCAAAGTAGTGCGTACCCTTGATGCCGAATTGCATCAAAGTCGTACCTTCGTCCGCGTGGAAGTCGAGACCGAGGCTCAAATCGAGAGAGATATACGGATATTTCAAGATTTCGAGATATTCGTTTGCATCGTTCTCGTCGAGATATTTGGTGCATTGGTCGGAAAGACCTGCGGTTATGCCCATAATGGAGATATCCGCGTTGAGACTGCTTCCGAGTCCGAGGAATACGCCGAGCTCGAGCTTGCTGAGGTTGAGACCGTCGTTGAGCGCGATTCTTATACCGCCTTGGATATCGGAGTTTTCAAAATTGACATCGATGCCGTTTGCCACCTTGTATTTGTTGGCGGAAGCGTCGAAATAATAATATTTGCCCGTATAATCGTCGGGTGCGGGAGTTTTTGCGATTTCAACGTAATCGCCTTGCGCTTCGTCGTACCAATGCGTTGCGGGATTGTTGATACCAAGCATCGTGAGAAGCTCGTTGAGAATACCGCCGCCGATGACGACTTCGATTGCGTTGTTGCCGATCTTGACGCCTTGGAACACGCCCGCGATGAAACCGATAAGTTTCGCGGTGTCGAGGCCATCGCCCTGCGTATCGTCATCGACTACGTAAGCGTCTTTGGAAGAAGTGCTTGCGCCGACGCCGAGTGCGGGCAACAATTCCGCAAGGTCAACCTTGATTTTGTCCACTTTTATACTGCCCAACAACGACGCGTCGAGATACAAAACGCCGTCTTGCAAGTAGAGTGAAAGCACTTGGTTGCCGTTTGACTTGGAGATGATTATCTTTGCGGTGGATTTGAGTATAGCGTTGAGGTCGAGACCGTCCGTTGCGTCAATGTCCGCGCTGAGGTCGAGTTTGAGCCCGCCTTTGATGTTGCCAAGCTCGACAAGCAAATCGATGAGGATACCTCTGAACGAATCGCCGAGTTCTTGGTCGCGCAAATCGACTTTGAGGTCTGCAAGCGTGCCTTTGAGCGTCTCGAAATCAATCTTGATGCCCGTAGAAACGTTGACGTGCAAGAGGTTTGCGTTGAGTTCACCGTTGGAAAGGATAGGCAAATACTCGTTTGCGTGTTCTTGTACGTATGCGAAAGCGTCGTTGAAATAATCGATATTGTTGATGTTGCCGAACGTTATTGCACCGCCCAATCCGAGCGTCAAATCCAAACCGTTGTTGATATTGCTATCGGAGTTGGGAATAAGGAGTTTTGCCGTGAGACCGAGGCGTTTTTCGCGTTGTCCTCCGTCGTTTTCATATTTGAGTTCCGCATAATCGAGCGGAATTTTTGCGCCTGCGTTGTCACCCGTGAATACAAGACCGAAGATCATATCGAGGACGTCTTGCGTAAGTGCCACGGAAATACCTTTGATGTTGAAAATATTTCCGTCCATATCCACTTTGACCTTTTCCACGATAGCGGAAATGAGGCTCATCGTGTCTACGCTGTCGGACGCGAGAGTGTCGTGTTCGATAATGATGTCCGCATCGTCGAGGAGTTGAGCATAGCTTGCGCTTCCCGTTGCATCGCCGTTGATAGCGTTTTTGATGGTGTCGAAAAGTTTGTCGATAAGGCTGTCGAGAAGTTCGTTGACGTTGATGTCGTCCACTCTGAACTTCGTGCCGTTTTCACCGAGCACACCGCTTGCGTCTATATAAACGCCTTCGAGAGAGCCGTCATAGTACGCGCCGAGTCTCTTCTTGCTGTCAAGACCGCGAACTTCCGCCAAAATCTTGGTTTCTTTGGGGTTCTTGGTGTTGATCTTGCCTTGCAACGCGACGGAAAGTTCTATCTTTTGATTGTTGATAACGATGTCTTTCGCAAACAACTTGGAAAGCGAAGCCATCATTTCCGGAGATACGTTTTTGGTGATTATATTTGATATGAGCGTGCCGAAAGAGTCGATTGCGTTTTGAATGGTCAACTTGCCTTCTTTGAGGTCAAGCGTGAGTTTGATTTCCGCATCGAGAGTGAGGGGAGAATAAGTTTGCTTGTTTTCAGCAATTTTTGTTTCAACGTGAGAATAGAAGTTATCGGAAGTATCCGCACCGTCTTCGAACGGTACGTTGTCTTTGGTGCGTTTTTGAAGAAGTCCCTTTACGTCAATGTCGGGAGAGCCCGCAAAGTCTGCTTTTGCGTAACCCAAAGAGATACCGACTTCGCTTTGGAATTTGCCGTATCTTTCTTCGACTTCTTTTACGCCGTAAGAATTGAAGTTGGTGTCGATGTCAAACTTGATGCCCGTAAGTTTTGCCTTATCGGTGTTCGCCTCTCTGATATCCGCTTCGAGATACAAAGCCATACCGGCCAAAGAGCCGAGCTTGCCGAGATCGAGACCGAGAATTTGTTTTACGAGAGCCGTGATATTTTCGGGTATCAAGCCTTGAACGAGCGGAATCGCCCCGACGATAATGCCGAGGTCAATAGGAATTTGCAATGCCGCGTGTCCGCTGCCGTAATCGATATAACGAGAACGAGCACCGCCCAAAAGAACGTTGACGAGCAATTGTTCCACCGTCACGTTGACGAGATCGAGACCCGCAAGTTTCTTGATAAGCGCTCCGACGTCGAGGCCGAGGAGCTTGTCAAACACCACTTGCGTGAGGTTGAGGTCTTCGAGCAATCCGTTGAATTTCTCAACGAACGCGGCCATATCGATATCCTTCGTCCAAGCGACTTGAACGCCTTTCTTAAGACCGCGCATATCGGTGACGAGTTTGCCCTCATAGTAGTACGCGCCGCAAAGAAGTTTGCCCTGTCCGCTTGACGAAAGTGTCGTAATTCTGTCCGCGTCCACCGTCGCGTCGCCGAGTTCGTCGTTTTTGAATTGTCTGAACTCAACGAGGATTTCGCTAGTGTCGTCGGCTTGCGAATTGGCTTCCGTATCGATCTTACCGGCAAAGCGCATCGTCACGAGAGAATCGTACGAGTCTTTTTGGAAACCGAGTATGAACGTCGTGTCGACCGATATGTAACGACTGCCTCTACTGCTTTCCGCTCCCGCATTGAGTGCAACCGTCTTAAACAATTGCCATGCAATCTGCGAATCGAGCATCGTCTTGTTGTCGACGATGTCCCCGCCGGGATTCGGTGTCGGGATAACAGGCGTAGTGCTGTTGTCGCCCGAGGACGTATTACATGCTACGAGACCGAACAGCATAACACTGACCATCACGAGCAGCAAAACGAGTGATAACTTTCTCATTCTCATAATCTTCCTCCGAAGGCACACGCTCACTTGCGTATGCACGATAGATTATTATACGTGACAATTATACGATTTTCGCACGCTTTTGTCAATAGATATCTTTTTAGATATCTCCGACCTATACCTTGTGGTGCGAGCGTATTCGGTCCACAATAACTTGCGTTTTTGTCCTAAAAAAGTATTAAAACTTGATGGCAACGGCTCAAAAAACAATAATTTTTTGCGATTTTGTCCGTTTTTGACAAAATCTCACCAAATTGTCGGCTTTTCAATATTCTAACGCTATATTTTGACATAATTTTACAATTTTTTACGACTAGTTAAACGCCGTTAGATATCTTGAAAAAAATTATTTTACGGCAAATCTTATTTACTTCGATTTTTCGACGGTTTTCGCATAAAATTTTTGTTTTATCGATATTCTATTGCGTTGTTTCCCTATAACCGTTTTCGATAATCGTCTGTCGTTTGACAGTGTGCCGATTGTATGATAAAATCTTCAATATGCAAAATTCGTACGAAAAAAGTCCGCTTGTCACCAAAGACACGGCCATAGTTAAGGTAAAGGATTGGGCGCGTCGACGCGTACAAAAAACCTATGCTGCGACCAACCCTCTCGTCACCGATAAAACAGTCGTGACTTTGGTGAAAAAAAGAAAACGCCAACGCGTGTGGGAAATAGACTTCCTACGAGGCGTTTGCGTCATTTTGATGGTGCTCGACCACCTCGCGCTTTTGCTATCCGATTTTTTCGGACCGACTTGGTATGGTTGGGGTTTTGCTAAAAAAGGAGTCGGGGACGCCTTCACCGTTTTCTGCCACAATTGGATATGGAGCGACGCAAGGGATATTGTTCACCCCATCGTACTGTTTGTTTTCTTCTCGATATCGGGCATTTCTTGCACGTTTTCTCGCAACAACGCCAAGCGCGGATTTATCCTCGGCGCGATTGCTCTTCTCTACACTCTCGGCTCGTACGTCGCGCAAGAGTATATTGGTATAAGCGGTGTTTTCGTTGCGTTCGGCGTGCTTGATTTCCTTGCGGTTTCAATGCTTTTGTATGCGCTCGTGTCCTTTGTTTGCAAAGACAATCGCTGGGGCATTGCGGGCGTAAGCGTCGCGCTTATCGCGGTTACGCTTTGTCTATACTTCCTATACACTCCGCCAATGGACACGCCCAAAATTTTTGCAATAATCTTCCCGCCTCGCGACTTCTACGGCAATCCGTCTTTGTTCTATACGCAAAGCGAATTTTCTCCCGGCGACTTGTTTACGATGATACCGTATACGGCATTCTATTTTGCGGGTGTGCTTATAGGGGAACTCTTCTATTACGAAAGAATGTCGCTCTTCCGGTTTACACTCACCAAATACGTTTTCACAAAGACTTGCGACGCATTGACGGTTGGCACTCGAAGCGAAAAGAAGTCTTTGCGCGACTTCTCGTCGCTCACGCTCACGACGCTTCTCGGCACGCAAAAAGTCGTCAGGGCGGTCGCGACGAGCGCACAAAAAGTCGTATGTTTCTTAGGTCGTCACGCGCTTATAATTTACGTCATACACGTGGTATTGCTTGCCGTTATTCTCTCGCTTATAACGGGACTGTTCATAACCCCCGGCAACTTTGGTTTTTGATAAAAAACAAATCGTTAATAACGTTTTATAAAACAAAACAAGGGTTTATCTATGCGTTTCGCACCGATAAACCCTGTTTTATTGCTAATTTTCGACAATTCACTCTAAAATTTCAACGGTAAGGAAAATTGTCTTATTTATCCATCAAATCATAATCTATACAATCTTGCGTTGTTATAGGCTTGTCCGAGAAAAACGCTTTTATACGCTCCGAAAGTGTCGGTTTCTTCTTTGGCAGGTCTTTTTTCGGTTCTTCCCATTTGCGTGGCGGTAACTTTTCGTAAATTGTGTTGATTGTTTCCGCCGAGATATACGGCACTTGTAAGCGAATTTCCCGCACGTCGTCCGCAGGCTTGTAAAGCATATCACCACGACCGAGCAAGTTTTCACAACCGCCGTGTCCGATTGCAATAACACTCTCACGGGCATTTGATGTGCGCAAAGCAAACTTTGTCGGCGTGTTTGTTTGTATCATACCGTCCACGACAGCCACACGGGGGGATTGTGTACAAAGCAAGCAATGTATACCGCAGGCACGCCCAAGTTGGCAAAGCCTTATCAACATCGTTTTGGCATCTTGCGCTTCCGTCTTGTCCGCCGATAGCATAAGTTCGGCAAGTTCGTCCACGATAATAACAATGCGCTTGAAATCGTCAGGGCAAGTGTTTATGCCCCTTTGCTCCATTTGTTTATATCTATCTTGCATTATGTTTACAATCGAGCGCAAATAGCCGTTTGCCGTCTTTGGTGTGGTGCAAGTTTTACAAAGCAGATGTGCGTTTTTCAAGTCATAACGCACGAGTTCGGAACGCTTGCAGTCGATAAGCACAAAGCCGAGTTTGTCACCGCTTGTTGAACAGCAAAGCGAATTTATAAAAGTGTGCAGAAAGGTTGATTTACCGCTTCCCGATGTACCCACGCAAAGTGCAGACACCATATCGTCAACGGATAGTTTAATATATTGTCCGTTGTTGTCTACTCCGATAATCGCTTCTAACGGCTTTAATTGCGCCGCAAAATATGCTTGTGTAAAGTCGATTATTTCACGCTCCGAGCGTAGAAAGACAAGCGCAAAATGTCCTTTGTTGCTTGTTGCTTGTTCGACTTGTTCGTGTACTACCGCAGAAAGCAAGCCCGCAATCTTTTTGATTTTCGGCAGGTCTTTTATCGATAGTAAATTAAAGTGATATATAATTGTGTTCGGGGTTATGTCGTAAGATACGCCCGCACACGGTGCGCCCAAGTCGCTCACGGCTTGCGCAATGTCATTTAGTTTGTACATTTCAATTTGCATTTTATACTCCCCCATTGTGTATATTTTACCCCACAAGACGCACTTGCGCACGTCTTGACGAGTCTTTGCGCACTTCGGAGATTTGCCTCATAATTCTTCGAGCAAGTCTGTCCGCCCCCTTAATATTCTTGATGACATACGGTTGCACGGCATCCGATACGATGAGCATATCGCACACGCCCACAAGACGTTGGAAGAAGTTTTGTTTGGTTTCAACAAGCTTGATTTCGCCAAGCGGAATGACCGTCGTCTTTACGCTCAACGCGCCCTCGCAATATATCACCTTATCCTCGGTAAGCAACAACTCTCTTGCGTTGAGGTTGATAGTTTGTATCAAGAGGCTTATAAGCACTATAACACCCGCACCGAGCAAAACGTATTTCATAACAGTATCGGTGAGATATTGTGCGTGTTCGGCTTTGGTGAAAAATCCTTCGATTTGGTCCTTGAAAATCCACACGACAGCGATAAGTCCGCCCAAAATCACTGCGAGCAAAACCGTGCGCACAAATACCCATGCGGAAAACTTGCCCTTTGCCACTATCCTTTCTGTTCTTGAATACTTTCTTTCGAGTGCTTTCATACGTTCACCTCTCACTTATAGCATTTGGGAAATTTTGCCATATGCAACGTCGTCGTGCCGAAAGGTTGAAAAGTCCTTTCAATACACTCTTCCGAGTAACTGCATTTTTTGGGAATTTGCGTAAATCCGTTTACGTCATAATCCCAGTTGAACACCGTCTTGGAGCGGATTTTGAGCTCAAACGGCGGATTGTCAAAGGCAAACGGCCTGTCCGTAATGTCGTTGACCACGGTAATTTCCTCTTCCGCAAGCGCGCGCCCGCCCGACTTTCTTGCAAATATCGGTGAAATATTCCACTTCTTCAACGATTTTACGCTGAGTATACGCCTATCCGTCGCGTTTTGAGTAACCTCGCAGGGAAGTTTGAGCGACATAAGCAAATTCCCCTTAAAAAGGCTCTTCGTGCCGTCGTTGTTGTCTTCGGCAACGAGCGGTATGGACATCTTGAGCATAAACGTGCTTCCCGTTTTGAGAATGCACTTGACGGATATTTCTCTTGATCCGCTTGCAACCACTTGACCGCCGGATATGAGTTGCATAGCGGTGTTCTTGGGTACGCGGAAATTGATTTTGACTTCTTGCTCCGCGCTTGCTTGCTCCACCTTGAAAACTACGGTGTTGCGGAAGGGATAGCTCGTGCGCTCGCTTATCGTGAGCGACGTACCCTCCACCGTAACGTCCATAGTGCACGGCGTGTAGGTGAGAAAATTAAGTTCGTCGTCCTTGACCATACACGCGGTCTGCATATACAGCGGATATGCCGAAAGCACCGCAATTGCGCCCTTTGACAACTTTCTCGTATAGAATGCGTTGTCGCAATCGGAGTATGGCAACCTGCGCGCGTCGGACGCCTCGATTTGATTTATCAAAACGGTGTCTTGCACCGCACTGCAATCCTCGAAGCACGCCCCCGGCACGAGATTGAAGATTATCCTTTCAATCAAGTCCATAGCGCGATAATCTTTTGTTTCCTTGACCACTTCCACGAGAGAGTCGAGATATTCCACCGCCGCTTGCACGTCGACGCCTCTAACGCCCTTCGAGCCTGCAAGGCGAGGATCGCAAGCAAACGCTCCGAGCGGAGTCCCGTGATATTTTTCGAGTGCGGAAATCATTTTGAGAGACAAGTTTTTGAGTGCGTCGTCACCTATAAATCTGCCGTACGTCGCGGGGTACTTGACTGCCTTTGCGACGTTGACTCCATTCGTTTCAACCGCCACTTGATGCACTGCCTTGCGCCAATACTTATCGGCAAATTCGCCCGTGAACGCCTTTTGACGCTTGGACACGGGTATGACCGAATCGTATGTTGAAACCATCTTATCGATACGTTTAAGTGCGTGTTGTGAGATATACTTGTTGTACGGCTTCTTGTACGGAAAGCGCACGGCAAGCTTGAACCAGTCGTTGGATTGGTCTCTCAACTTTTCTCCGAGGTCTTGTAGCCACTCCAAATCCGTCTCTCGATAAACCGTCTCGATTGCCTCTATCTCTTCGAGCAATCTTGCTCTTGAATCGTGCCAGTTTGCCCACATCGACGACGTGTTGAACTGGCTCTTGAAATACTTTTTCAAAAACGGCAAAATGCGCTCGCTACCCGTTGCCTCGTAATAGGTGAGCAATGCCTTGACCGCCTCGATTTTCGGTGTCAAAGAACGAGAGTCTTTTGAGCCGAAATCACCGCCTTCGTTGGCACTTGACAAAATGGGCATAACAAAACTCTTTGCCTTGTCCTTGAGGTTCTTGTCGTCCAAAGCGCAAGCAAGCAAAGTTATACCGCGGACGAAACGAGGCAAACTCTCGCTGCCGCACCACTCTCCGTCCTTCACCAAACCCGAAAGCGCGCCCAACCTCTTTTGAAGATTGTTCATAAGTTGCATTTCGTCATAAAGCCAACCTTGCGGTTTGATTGCGCCGAGAGGCAGTTTTTTCAGGTTTTTGTCAACAGATTTTGCCAAAACAAATTCCTTTGCGTGAGGCAAAGCCTCACATAATCGTTTATTATATTAAATTAACACACAAACGCCACAAAATCAAGTGAAACGATTATCAAACGAAAAGTATGTGAAAACGGCGCGCGTTTCCGGCACTTGCGAAAGCACTAGTTTTGAAAGAATCTCAAAACGAAAATCACGGTGGAAATATCCACTATAACTCTATTGAAAAACATAGAAAAAACCGCTCGAATCAAGCGGTTTTCGTTTGTTTTTGTTTAGGCTTATATTTGCACAACGCACAGTTTATATATGCTTTTTGCATTTGTAAAGTGTTTTTTATGCAATTTTGTGCGTTTTACGTCTTATTCGTTATACGAGTTTTCTTTGATTTTATCCGATGAAGTTTTCTTCTTTTTTACGCCGTCTTTAAAATTGTGCATTTCCACTTTGAACTTTTTGGAAAGGCTATTTTTTGCACACCTCATTGCAAATTTTGCAATCTTCAAAGATAGTTGCACGAGCGCTACGAAGAATGTAAAACCGAACACAATCCATTTGACGAGGTCCGGTTTTCCCGTTGCGATACCCACCATAGACACCGCGGTGAGCGCAAGGAAGAAAACGTTGACGAACGCTTTGAATATTGCCAAAACTTTCTTGTACGTTTTGACATTGGTTTTTAGTTTCTTGGGGTCTTTGACGGTGAGCACCACGAGTGCGATAAACACGCCCACGAACACCGCAAGCATAGGTATGAGAGCATATGTATAAACGCTGTCAACCCACTTTTTTGCAACGAACGTGCAAACGGACGCGATTGCGTAAAGGGTGGAAATAACAGTCCAAACGACGTCGATTTTTTGGAACGTCGTGAGCTTATTGTTCTCCTCTTCCGCGATGACTTCGGCAGTGGCTTTTCCCACTTGCTCGCTCGTGTAGTCGCCGGGTATACCTTTCTCGTCCACAAGCGCAGATTTTGGGGTAAATTTTGCTTTTGTCATATACTTCTCCTAAAAAACGACCTGCCCGTTTGGGGCAGGCCTCAAAATCTTACTTTTTATTTTACACTTCTTTTGCAACCACTCTTGCAAGGAAGTCGTCGCAAAGCTTGATGTTTTCGATTGCCGCGCCCTTATTCCAATTGAGAGGATAGCAGTGATTGTCAGTAAACTTTGTGCTGTGATGTTCCTCTACGTGTACGCCGAGGTCTTGAAGTTTTTTGACGAGTTTTTGTCCTTGACCTTTGCAGAACATATCCTTTTCCGCATACGTGATGAAGGAAATCGGGAAGTTATCGTCCACGTATCCGAACGGCGCAAGATAGTCGGTATATTCGTACTTGTCGAGTTCTTTTACGTGCACACCGCTGAAATCGTACAAAACCTTGTCCGTGAGATTGAATGGCATTTTTTGTCCGAGTGCTTCACCGATGTCGTAGATACCGCAGTCGAGCATAGCCGTGCGGAACTTCAAATCCGTGCTTACGCCGAATTTGTCTTGAAGAACCTTGTTGGTAGACACGCAAGAAAGCATTGCGGCATAGTAACCGCCGGCAGAGTCTCCCGACACACACATATTGTCAAGGTCGAGATTGTATTTTTCCGCATTTGCGCCAACCCAGTTGAGAGCGGATACGAGATGTTGCAATCCCTTCGGGAAAAGATATTTCGGGCCGAGACCGTAGTTGACGTTGACCACGAAGAAGCCTTTGTTTGCAGCCCATTTGGCAAGACCTCTGCGGTAGTGCTTGTCGCCTGCCACAAATCCGCCGCCGTGAATGTAGAAGAACACGGGATATTTTTCGTTTCCGTCTTTTTTGACATAATAAGTGTCGAGCTTGCAAGCATCGTCATTGTCGTATGCGATGTCTGTTTCGATCTCGAACTTCACGTCTTTGAAGCGGAGCATCTTCTTGTTGTTTTGCGATCTGTCGAACATTTTGTCGATTGCTACAAACAAAAATTGCGCAAAAGTCATAATAATTACCCCTTTTTGGATTGTTTAATAGAATTTTAGCATATATCGCACATTTGTGCAATATCTATCGCTCAAAAATTGCTCACACAATTCGTTTTTGAAAAATATATTGACATAAGACAAAACTTATGTTATTTACATATAGAAAAACTTTGTGGACTTTTCCGGGCTACGCCAACTTTTCGCCACACAATTGCGCTTTTGCAATTGTGTTATTTTTTTGCAAGGCGCACAAAGGAAAGGAATTATGAAAAAAATCACCCTACACAGCGAAATCATATATCTCGTTGCGATAATACTGATTGCCCTATCCGTCGCTATGCTCACGACGTCGGGATACGGACTTTCTATGCTCGTTGCGCCCGCGTATATATTGAGCCTTATTCTCGGTATAGAGTTCGGCATTGCGGAATATATCGTGCAAGGCGTATTGATAGTTTTGTTTTGCATCATCGTAAGGCGGTTCAATGTGGGATATCTATTTTCGTTTATATCTTGCCTTCTTTACGGCGCGATACTCATTGCGTTGCAAAAAATCCCCTTTTTCAACACCGCTGTCAACCCGCCCGAAAGCTACGAAACGTGGCAAAGAGTGCTTCTCTTTATCTTCGGAGATTTTCTCACGTTCTTCTCCGTCGCACTGTCTTTCAAGGCGTATTTGCACCCGCAAGTTTACGACTTTTTCGTAAAAGGCATAAGTGAACGCTATCACTTTAAACAAACTATCGTAAAAACCGTATTCGACCTCTGCTGTCTTGCGACGGGCACGGCAATGACGCTCATTGCGTTCAAGGAATTTCGCGGGATATACTGGGGCACGCTCGCGACGGCAATATGCGGCGGCACGATAATCGGCTTTTTCAGCAAAATGCTGGACAAGATAATGATTGCAAAACCGCTCTTCCCCAAACTTGAAAAATACTTCGAGATAGACGACAAAGTTTTGTCAATAAAAACCGACGAATACGTGCGAGAGAAAAATGCGAATTTCCAAACGACAATTAATCAACAACCCAAATAGACGATAATCTCATTTGGGTTAATGCAGTTGTAATTGAAAAGAACAAAGAATAGGCATAGAGATCTTTCCTTCAAGAACAAAAAAAGAATCACCCGTTCGATGATTCTTTTTTTGTTTTTTACACCTCGATTGCGTTGAATTCTTTGAGGTTCTTTTCAACCAAGTCAAAGTAACTATTGGCGATTTCTACGTCTTTTTCGTTGCCTCTGATTGCCGTGGAGAGCGTCACTCTGCCGAGTATCGTCGTGACGGACATAAGGAAGAAGGGTTTGTACTTGACCGCACCCGAGATGAAGCCGTCAATCAGTTGCATGCCGTCAAAGGTGAGTTTCTTGTCGTCGAGCAAACCCATATTGCTCACTGCGATAAGCGGATTGTCGTATCCCGCCTTGATGGCAAACTCCGCGATGTCTTGCGGGAATATGGTGTACGCAAGTTTGAGAAGAGGCAAGGAATAAAGCCCCATAAATTTGTCGCGCTTGTAGCCTTTGGTGGAGCGAATGACGTTGACTACGGTGTCTTGCATTGTTTCGCCTTTGCAAAGGGTGCGGATTGCCATCCATGCCGTGTGGTTTGTGAGACCGCCTTGCAAACCGCCCTCGACTATATGCTTGCGAAGGTCGATTGCACACGATACCGTTAGGCTGTCGTCGTCTTTGAGCCCGCAAAGTTCATACAAAGAGCGGAACACAAGCGCCATAATCGCATCGTTGACGGTGATTCCGAGTTTTTTGGCAACCGTTCGCATCCCCGCAAAGTCCTCTTGACCGATTTCTCTTTTTATAATGCGATTAATATCCTCGGCCACGCTTTCCGACCACGGGAACGGCACTTTGTCTTGCGCCTTGCTTATGTTCTTGTAAAGCCCTTTTGCGTGCTTCAAGTCGTCGCCTTCGAGCATCGAATACACTTGCTCGTACGCACGAGAACCCGTCTTCATATTAAGCGCGGCGTAGTCCCCGCCTTTGAGTGCGTTGTAGTTGTTGCAAAGCGTTGAAAGGAAATATTTGAGGTCGCCGCCGTCCATACACATATGGTTGTTGCGCCAACAAAATACGCTTTGGTTGTCGTCCTCGAAAATCGCTATCTTGACTTGCACGTTGTTGTCGTAAGGGATAACTTCGCAAAGCCACTTGTCCGCCACTTCGTCGGCGTTCTCGACGCGCTCGTAGGAGACGATATCGTCTATTGTGTACTTCTCTTCCTTCCAATACGGTTCGACCACCGTGGTGTTGAAAGAGGAGTGGAGCACGGGTGCTTTTTCAACCATATATAGCACGGCGTTTTTGAGTGCGGCCATATCGAAACTTCCCTTGTAGGAGAATTTCGCGTGCACCATTCTATCGTAATAGTTGCGGAAAAGAAACTGCATTCTATCCCACATTTCAGCCTTTATAGTGTTTGCCATAACAATTCCTCTATTTGCATAAAACGACTTTTATATCGTCAAAACGACAGGTTAATCATCCCATTCTGTCCAATACGCTTCGTTTTGTTTTTCGTTCTTATCGGCAAGTTGCGCCTTCTCTTTGGCGTTGTTTTTCTTGGTTTTTTTGACGACTACGACGATGACTTGCACGAGTGCGCAGCAGGCGCCCGCAAGACAAAGAAGCCAACCCGGGTGCCAAAAACCTTGCACGAGTATTCCGAGCATAACGTAGAGCATTACACCGAAAATCTCGATGAACACGGGAAGCTCGAACCATCTTGCTTTGCTCTTGGTTGCAAACGCAATAGAAGTGTCCGTGCCGAAAAGCAACATAACCATTGCAAGGAAGGTCATCCAAGATCCCTCAAAATGCAATACAGGTTCAAGCACGAGTGCAAGCAGCAAAAACACGAATACGGACAGTAGTACTTCGCATATTGCGACGCAAATTCTCGTGACGACGTATTTGCGTTTTTGTGCAAATTTAAGCGCAACATATCCGAGCAACACTCCCACGCCCGCAAAAGCACCGCCGACGACAATAAGCCAAGTGGGATGCCATATTTTTGCAACGCCGCCGACGATGAGATACACCACCGTCAAAAGCGCGACGATTGCCACCGCGATGATTCCAACCGCGCTTGCTTTGCGTTTGACGACGCCGCTTTTGATTTGTCTGTTTTCAAATTCCGCAAGAGTTTGATCTATGTCACCGAGTTCGGAAACTGCCATATTGTAGATAAGTTCGTCGTCGGTTACTCCCTTGATGCGCAATTCTTGTTCTCTGTCAAGAAGCTCGACAAGCAACGTCTTGCGGTATTCCATCGCAGCTTTAGTGGGTGCGATTTTTCTGAAATGCTCTTCCAAAAACTGTTTGAATCTCTCTTTCATAACGATATCCTCGCTGCACTTTCGTGCCGTGTTTTACACGTAATATACGAACGAATGCGATTTGGGTTACGTATTCACGCAAAAAAATATTTGCACATACGATATATGGACGGTCAAATCCTCGTTACATATATATTTTACCACGCTCTACGCAGTTTTCAACAAAATCCGTCTTTTACATAAAAAGGAGGTAAAATACTATGCTTTTCAATTGGTTTGGAAACTCTTGCTGCAACAACAATCTACGTCCGTGCGGATGTTCGGGCGCAAATACGATCGAATATATCAGAGGTCCTATCGGCCCGCAAGGTCCTGTAGGGCCGATGGGGCCAATGGGGCCGATGGGCGCACAAGGTCCTGTAGGTCCGACGGGTGCAACCGGTGCTACCGGTGCCACGGGCGCAACGGGTCCGCAAGGACCGCAAGGACCGCAAGGCGAGACGGGTCTCCAAGGTCCGGTCGGTCCTCAAGGACCTCAAGGTGAAACCGGTCCCCAAGGTCCGGTCGGCCCTCAAGGCCCTCAAGGTGAAACCGGTCCCCAAGGACCGGCGGGAACAAGCGCGCTTCAAGACGCACTCTACGCTTACGGCGGAACTCAAACGGTAGAATCGGGAGCAATAATTCCGCTTGCCAACTCCGTCACCACACCGACTACCACTATGGCACTCACCGACAACGCACTCGTATTGCCGACAGGCACGTATCTCATCACCTACGGTGCGACGGGAGAGAGAACGACAGACGGCAATCTCTCCGTGCAACTGTATGCGGACGGGACTGCGATTGCAAACGAGATTATATCTGCAAACGCTTCCTCGACGAATTCGGCAAACTTGTCAAAGACCATACTCTTTGACGCGACGGCGGACGGCACTACGATTTCGCTATACAACACATCGGGTGAAAGCGTAAATCTCACGGGCGCAAATATCACCGCTATGAGAATAGTGTGATTGAAACTTTACAAGCGACAACGGATATACTTGCCTTGCGAGGCGTATCCTGCGAATAACAATTAAATTGCGCAAATGAGGCGGCAAGCGATGAGACGAGGCGGTTTTAAACAAAAATCGCCTCTTTCCATTAATTATTCGACAAACATACGCTTGGTTGTTTTTTACATGTGATTTTTCGACAAATAATTGCAAAAAGCATTGCTTTTTATATTTTGAGTTGTTAGAATGAGGTTGTTGCACGCGCGCATACGCCCACATAGATGTGTATATGCGTTATCAGTATTATTCGCACGCGGTAAAACGTGCCGATTTTTCGGAGTTTACGATATGGACGGAAAAACGATTATCATTGCCGTTGCCGGAAAAGGAGGAGTCGGAAAGACCTCTCTTTCTGCCGTAATCGTAAAACTTCTCGTAGAAAATTTCCCTAACAAAAGAATACTCGCAATAGACGCAGACCCTGCGATAGGATTGTCCACCGCACTCGGCATAGAGCCGAAAAAGACGATTGACGATGTGCGAAAAGAGACCGTTGAGCAGACGCAAAACGGCAAAATCTCTCCTATCGAAATTCTCGGCAATGCGGAATATTCCATAGAAGAAGCGATATGCACCGCAAAAGGCTTTGATTTTATCGCAATCGGACGTCCCGAAAGCGCGGGTTGCTACTGCAAGATAAACACCTATCTCAAAGACGTGATTGCGCTCATTGCCAAACACTACGACTTCGTGGTGATAGACGGAGAGGCGGGCATAGAGCAAATCAACCGCCGAGTTATGGAAAAAGTGTCGCACCTATTGCTTATCACCGACCAATCCAAGAAAGGTCGCGACGTGGTGAAAACCATTGCAAAAGTCGCGTCCGAGCTCGTTATGTACGACGAAATCGGCGTAATTCAAAACAGATTGTCCCCCGAGGCTATGGAACAAAAGCCCGTTGTGGACAATATAAAGACGCTTGCCTATATCCCGTCGGACTCCGCTTTGGCGCGTTGCGACGTTATGGGCGAAAACGTGTTCCTCCTCCCCGACGCCTCCCCTATTTGCGTCGGCGCGAAAGAGGCTTTGCAAGAAATACATATTTTATAGGAGATATATTGTGAGAGATCTAAAACACCTCATCTACTTTGAGAACTTATTGGAAAACTCCAACAACGAGCTCATCCAACAGGCGCAAGAGGCAGGAAGAAAGGCAATCGGTCACGTTTGTTACCAAATTCCCGAACCGTTGCTCAACTTGCCGGGAATTTTTTCTGTCAGACTTCGCGCGCCGAGAACAACCAGCACGGAAATGGGCAACTACTATCTCAGCCCCATTTTCTGTGAGGCTTGCCGTTCCATTTTGGAACGCGCTCTCGAAGGCGGATTTTCTTTCCTCGACGGATTGATTGCCCCCGAAGCGTGCGCTATGATGAACCGTCTTGCCGAAAACATCGAGCATCTCGGCTGCTGTCCGCACGAAGGCTTCTTCGCTTCTTACTGCGACGTGCCTATGAAAAGCGACGAGGTTACGCTCAAACACTACGTTCTTCAAATGAAAGAACATTGCCTCAAACCGCTTCACGAGCATCTCGGAATCGACGTAAGCGACGCCGCTATCCGCAAAGCAGTTGAGGAGCAAAACAAAATCTCTCGTCTCATCACCGAAATCGGCAATTACAGAAAAGACGCACAACCGCGGATTACGGGCTACGAATTTGCGATTTTCTGCCTTGCGACGTACTGTTGTCCCAAAGACTTGCTCATCGAAAAGCTCGAAGAGACCGCGGAAGAGCTCAAAACGAGAGTTCCCGATCCAGTCGGTACGTACCGCGCTCGCGTAGCGATGGTCGGCAGCGAAATCGACGACCCGAGTTTCATCAAACTTGCGGAAGACACGGGGCTCATTGTGGTTGCGGACAGATACTGCTTCGGCTCTTTGCCCGGCAGACAAGAAATTATCCTCAACGACGAAGAGGACGCGCTCACGCAAGTGTGCAGATACTATATGCAATCGGGACAATGCCCCCGCTTCCTCAACACCGAAAAGGTGAACGAGCGTCACGGCTACGTCGATAGAATCGCAAGAGAATATCACGCCGACGGCATTATCATCGAGCAAATCAAGTTCTGCGACTACTGGGGATACGGCAGACCCTTTATGCACGCCGTGTTGCAAAACGAATACGGCTATCAAGTCCTTTCAATCGACCGTCCGTACAATGCGGGACAATCGGGACAATTGCGCACGAGAATCCAAGCGTTTGTCGAGGCAATGGAAATCAAAAAAATCCAGACTGAAAAAGGAGAGCACTGACTATGGGCGCAAAACTTAACTCCGAAAAATTGGGCAAATTCTATAAACCCGGCAAAAGGACTGCCACTCGTAGAGAATGGCGCGGTTTCAAAGATACGATGTACGACTTCGGTCGTTGGCTCAAAAACTTGCTTGTTATGGGCAAATTTATTATGAAACCCACCACAATCAAAGCACTCTTCACTTATAGATGGTTTGGCAACTATATGGCGGCTTTCGACTATATCGACAGACACCTCGAAGGCGTAAGAGGAGAACAACTCCGCATAGGCCACAAGCAATACGACAGTATCGTCGGCCACCTCACGCAAACGATGGACACGCTCTTTAAGTGCGACAAGCGCATCGGCAACAAGAACGGCAAGTACGACGAACTCAACAAAAAAGTCGTCATTATGGACGAAAACGGCATGATGGTCGTTGCAATGGGCTTCCCCAACCTCAAATTCGTGTCCAAAGAAGTGCCCGCAATCTACACGGGTTCAACAATCGCTCAGGACGGCGTTTTGCACTACATCGAGGTTTCCGAAGAGTTCCAAATCCCCTCCGACGTATGCCCGATGCCTTGTGCGGAACTCGGTTGTGCAATCGACGAGGACTTCCCGATCTGCGGTGTGTGCGCAATTCACTGCAACACCACTTGCGACGGTTCTTTGATGGGCAACCAAATCGAAGATCGCCACGACGATCTCCCCTCTTTCACTATGGCTGCGCCTATGCGCCACCAACAAGAGTCCGTTCTTCCTTATTCTCGCGATCAAGTGGTTGCGGCAATCAAGTTTATCGAAGAACACACGGGTGAAAAATGGGACTGGGACGCTTTTACAAGAAACTGCAAGACGTACAACGCTCAAAACGCTTTGTTCGATACGTGGCTTGAAATGAACAAGACGCCTTATCCTCAAATCTGCGGAAACAACATTATGCTTTACCGCGACGCAGAGTATATGGTTATCTCCGGACGTGACGCATCCTTCCTCAAACTCGACCAAGAAATCACCGACCTTGCAAAGAAAGGTTACGAGAAAAAGACATTGGCGGCAAAGGAAATCCGTCACCGCGCAATCGTATGGGGCGTGCATGCTCAATACTATACCGCTTTCAACCAATGGCTTGCAAACTGCTGGGGTATCGTGACGCTTTGCGATATGCTTTCGTTCACGCTCACCAAGCCCATCAACTACGAAGACCACGAACAAGCGATGCTCGACCTCGGCGAATACAATATGAATATGATTATGCGCAACCACTCCAACGGCGGTTACGAAGTCGGCGTCGAACAACTTTGGCAATATTGCGAAGAATTCAATGCTGATATGGTCATTATGTACGAGCATATCGGTTGCAAGTCTATGGCGGGTTATCACGGGCTTATCGAAGAAGAAGGAAGAAAACGCGGTATCCATATCGTTTGGGTATACCATGCGTTGATGAACCCCACCAAGGCATCGAGAAAAGATATGCGCAACGACGTCAACCGTTATATGAAGACCGTGTTGAGAGAAGAACCTCTCGACCCGACAATCGTCGATTTTGACGATACCAATCGTTGGTAAAAGGAGAAGAATAATATGAAATATTTTGGCGGATGCGACGTAGGTTCAACCTACACAAAAGCAGTTATATTGGATGAAAACGGAAAGATGGTTGCGGATACCACCATCAAGAGCA